>JBIOJD010000065.1:0-13076 GCA_044450485.1 Polyangiales bacterium
CCGCCGAGCAAAGCTCGTCGGGTCCCACCCACCGCGAGGCTCGCTTCGCTCGCGCGAGGTGAGGGCTGGTTGTGACAGGCATAGCACAAGAGGAAGGCGGCCCGATGCTAACCCGTCGAGGCTTGGGCGCCGACCCCTGCTCGGCGTTCCAAGCGCTCGAATTCATGGGCCTCGGCGCGGCGTCGTTCCGGTTGGCGAGGTTGACGCCACCCGGCCCTTGGAGTAGAACCCGCGCGCTCTTTCCCGCGGTTCTCGGTGCCTGCGGGCGCAGCCGCGGGCGCCCGTCCGTGGCGAGCCGCGACCCACCGTGCGAGGTATGCGTGCCCCTGCTGCTGACGGAGTCCTTCTTCGCGATGCAACCTGCCCCCAGCGCGGGTGCGGGCACACAGTCCGCGCCGAGCGGTGCGTCGGGTGGTGGAGGCGGCGCGCCGTCGGCGCTGTCGCAGGCACAACCGCTGCTCGTGATGGCGGTGATGTTCGGCGTCTTCTACTTTCTGCTGATCAGGCCGCAGCAGAAGCGCCAGCGCGAGACGGACGACATGCTGAAGGCCCTGCGCAAGGGCGACAAGGTTCGCACCAGCGGGGGAATCCGCGGCGAGATCGTGGACATCACCGACACCGAGGTGAACCTCCTGATCGCGGACAAGGTGAAGATCAACGTGCTGCGCGCGCACATCGCCTCGCGCATCGGCGCAGAAACCAAGGACAAGGCCTGAGCGGATGACTCCGCTCGCGGCCCAATAGTCATGCAGAGAGGCTGGTACGCTCGTTTGCTGCTGATTCTGGCCGTCACGGTCCTGGCCTGGACCGTGCTCTGGCCGAGTCTCTCGACTTGGATACCCGCGCCCAAGTTCGTGTCGAAGCTGGTGACCGGGCGCATCAGCCCGGGACTCGACATCCGCGGCGGCTTGCGCCTGACCTACGACGTCGACATCGCCGAGGCCGTGCGCGACCGGCGCGACCTGCGCGCCGACGAGATCGCGCGCGAGATCGGCGAGCGGCTGGGCGTGATTGCCAAGGGCCAGTCGCCGACGCGCGAGCAGTTTGCGCGCATCACCGAGAAGGTGAGCGTCAAGAAGGACGGCGACCGCCGGATCCGCTTCGGCTTCAAGCAAGCGGCCGACGCGGGCAAACTCGATCGCGACCTGGTCACGCGCTATCGCGACCTGCGCGAGGTCTCGCGTGGCGATGGCGAAGTCGTGCTCGAGGTGCGCACCGACTTCCTCGAACAGATCCAAGACACCGCGGTGCAGCAGGCGCGAGAGACGATCGAGAACCGCGTCGACGGCATGGGTCTGAAGGAAGCGGCGATCACCGCCCAGAGCACGGACATCATCGTCGAGGTCCCGGGCGCCGACCAAGCCGTGTTCGACAAGATCCGCGAGATCATCAGCAAGACCGCTCGCCTCGAGTTCCAGATCGTCGACGACGAGTCGAGCTTCGTGAGCCAGCTCAGCGACCTGCCCGACGGCATCACCAAGCGCACCGAGGGAGCTTCGGCAGGCGCCGGGAAGCAGGTGCAGTCTGGCTACCTGGTCAGCCGGGGCAAGGAATCGCGCAAGCGACTGGCCGACTACGTCGAGTCGCTCAAACAGGCAGGTCGCATACCCGAGGACCACGAACTGGCGATCGGCGAGCTCGACCGCGTCGATGCGCAGACACCGGGAAAGCAGAACGAGCCCGCCTGGCGCACCTACTACATGTTCGGGCGCGCAGAGGTCACGGGTCAGGCGATCGAGGATGCGTTCGTCGCGACCGACCCGCAGACCAACAAGCCGTACGTGTCGCTCAACTTCAACCACGACGGCGCGGATCTCTTCGAGGAGCTCACCGGTCGCAACGTCAAGCGGCGCATGGCGATCGTGCTCGACGACTTGGTCGCCTCCGCGCCCGTCATCCAGACCAAGATCGGCGGCGGTCGCTGTCAGATCACGCTCGGCGGCTTCCGCCCGTACAACGAAGTGCTGAACGAAGCCAAAGACCTCGTGATCGTGCTCAAGGCTGGCGCTTTGCCCGTGCCCATCAGGCCCAGCAACGAGCAGATGATCGGGCCCACGCTTGGTCGCGACGGCGTCGAGCAGGGCGTCAAGGGCGCGGTGATCAGCATCATCGTCGTGCTCCTGTTCATGGCCGTCTACTACGAGGTGGGTGGCGTGATCGCGGACGTCATGGTGATGCTGCACATCATGCTGCTGCTCGCGTCGCAGGCGTTCTTCGAGGCGTCGCTGACCTTGCCCGGCTTGGTCGCGATCGCGCTCAACACCGGCATGTGCGTGGACGCGAACGTGCTCGTGAACGAGCGCATCCGCGAGGAGCTGCGCAACGGCAAGTCGCCGCGCGCTGCGGTCGAGCAGGGCTTCTCGCGCGCGTTCTCGTCGATCTTCGATTCCCAGGTCACGACCATGATCGCGGGCGTGGTGCTGTTCCAATATGGCACTGGGCCGATCAAGGGCTTCGCGATCACGCTGATCCTCGGCATCTGCACCTCGCTCTTCACCGGCGTGTTCTGCTCGCGCGTCGCGTTCGATTGGCTGGTTCGCGGGCTGCGCGTGCAGCGTCTCAGGGTGGGGTGACGCCATGGAGTTCTTCAAGCCCGGCGTCACGTACGACTTCTTCCGCTATAGGTGGCCGTTCATCTTCACCTCGGTCTCGCTGTGCGTGCTGAGCGTGGTGTCGCTGTACTGGCCCGGGCCGAAGTTCGGCGTGGATTTCAAGGGCGGCACCGAGGTCGAGCTCGAGCTGCAAGGCGCGGTGTCCGCCGCCGAGCTGCGGCAGGACGTCATCGATCTCGGCTTTGGCCACCCGGACGTGATCGCGGTCCAGGGCAAGAAGAACCGCTACCTGCTGAGGCTCGAGCAGGTCTCGTCGCTGCTGCCCGCGCAGGTCGACAAGACACACAAGGCGCTCGACCAAGAGCTCGGAGAGGCCAAGGTGGTCGAGCTCAAGCCCTCGCCCGGCGGCGACAAGCTGTCGTTGCAGCTCAGCGCCGCTGCCGATCCCGCGCAGATGCAGGCCGTGCTCGAGCGCGCGGGCCTCAAGGTTCGCGAGGTCGTGCCGTTCGGCAACGCACGCGACTTCCGTTACGAGGCTCTGCTCATCGGCATCGGCGACAAGCTCGTGCACGGGCTGCAAGAAAAACTCGGCTCGCGTGCGCCCGAGCGCCCGCTGCGCGTCGAGTGGGTCGGGCCCAAGGCTGGCCAGCAACTACGTGACGCCGCGCTCAAGGCGATCATGTACGCGATCGCGTTCATCGTCGTGTACATCGCGCTGCGCTTCGATTTGCGCTTCGCACCAGGCGGCGTGGTGGCGTTGCTGCACGACGCCCTGATCACGCTCGGCGTGTACGTTGTGCTGCAGAAGGAGGTCACTCTCGGTACGATCGCCGCGGTGCTCACGGTCATGGGTTACTCGATCAACGACACGATCGTGGTCTACGACCGCATCCGCGAGAACATGCAGCGCATGCGCAACGCCAACCTGGCGCACCTGATCAACGTGAGCACCTCACAGACGCTCGGCCGCACGGTGATCACGTCCGGTGTCGCGATGATCTCGGTGATGGGCTTTTTCATTTGGGGCACGCCGCTCATCCGCGACATCGTCTTCGCAGTGATGGTCGGCTTCGTCGTCGGTACCTACTCCTCGATCTACGTGGCCGCGCCGCTCACGGAGTGGATGGACCGCCGGATCTTCCGCAAGGGGTAGGCAGGGGCGCCTGCTTCGTGTTACGCGCGGCCATGGGGTCGCTGCGCGTCAGGGTCCGCGAGCCCGCTCCGGAAGCGGCCGCGGCGCTCGGCCGCGCGCTGCAGCTTTCGCCCTCGATCGCGCAGGTGCTGCTGCATCGCGGACTGTCGGACGAGCAGGCCGCGCGCGCGTTTCTCTCGCCGAAGCTGGCCGACCTGTCGCCGCCGCACGCCATGGCAGGGCGGAGCGCGGCCGCGGAGCGCCTGGCGGCGGCGGTTCGCTCAGGCGAGACCATCGTGGTGTTCGGCGACTACGACGTCGACGGCACGACCAGCGCCGCGATCCTCGGGGGCATCCTCGAGCTGCTCGGAGGCCGCGTCGCGATCCGGCTCGCCAGCCGTTTCGACGGCGGCTACGGCCTGAGCGAAGCTGCGTTGGAGCGCGTGCTCGCGCTTCGTCCGAGCGTGCTCGTCACCTGCGATTGCGGCAGCAGCGACCACGCTCGCCTCGAGCTCGCGGCTGCGGCTGGGGTCGACGCGATCGTCGTCGATCATCACCTGGTGCCGGAGACGCCGCTGCCAGCGTTGGCGTTCCTCAACCCGAGGCGCCCCGAGTGCGGTTTTGCCTTCAAAGACCTGTGCAGCGCAGGCCTCGCGCTCTCGCTCGCCGCCGAAGTTCGTGCGCGGCTCGGCAAAACGATCGATCTGCGGCCATGGCTGGACCTCGTGGCGCTCGGAACGATCGCAGACGTGGTCCCGCTTCTGGGTGACAACCGGCGGCTCGTGCGTGCGGGTCTCGCACAGCTCGCCTCACCCGAAGGCCGGCCCGGTATCATCGCGCTGCGCGAGCTGGCGAAGATCAAACCGGGCTCGAGCTTGCCTGCGAGCGACGTCGCGTTTCGGATCGCCCCGCGGCTCAACGCGGCGGGGCGCCTCGGCGATCCGACCCTGAGCCTGGAGCTGCTGCGCGCGCGCACCTTGCCCGAGGCGCGGGCGCTCGCGGCGCGGCTGGAGCAGCACAACGACCAGCGCAAGGCGCTCGAGGCCGGGATCACGGCCCAGGCGATCGAGCAGGTCAGGGCGCTCTACGGCGAAGCGCCCGACTGCGCCGTGGTCGCTGCGGCCGAGGGCTGGCATCGCGGCGTCATAGGAATCACCGCCGCGCGCCTCTGCGATCATTTCGGGGTGCCGGCGGTTGCGATCGCGCTCGAGGGCGGCGAGGGCCACGGCAGCGCGCGCTCGTTCGACGGGTTTGCGCTGTTCGATGCGATTTCCGAGTGTGCAGAGAACCTCGAGCGCTTCGGGGGTCACCAGGTCGCGAGCGGGCTTTCTCTTCGTTCGGAGCGGGTCGAGGCTTTCCGTGGCGCGCTCCGCGCCGTGACGCAGGGCCGAGTTACCCGCGCGCCCGAGCACGGAGTGGTCTCCGACGTCGATGTCGTGATCGGCGACGGTGGCTACCCCCTTCCGAGCGCGTCGGAGCTTGCGCAGCTAGAGCCCCTCGGCGAGGGCAATCCCGAGCCCGTCTTCCTGCTGCGCAAGGCGCGGGTCGAGGCCAGCTCAGTCGTGGGCCAGGGCCACCTCAAGCTGCGGCTGCTCGCGGGCGATCGGCGGCTTTCGGCGTTCGGGCTCGACATGGGACCGCGCAAGCCCGAAGTGGGGGCCGTGATCTCCGCTCTCGGGCCCCTGCGCCCCGACACTTGGACCGGGGGCGAGAGCGTCGAGCTCCGGTTGCAGGATTTCGAATGACCTCGGTGGCTTGCGCAACCCATCGCGGGCCGAGTCCCCCCGGGCGCGCCAACGGTGGCGTCGCAGAGCGGATTCGCGCTAGACTGCGCCCGGCGCCGAAGCCTGGCGCCGTGGCTCGCCGTTCGGAGGATCTGCTTAGATGACCGAGAGGAACGCCCACACACGTACTTTTGGCAGCCGCGCAGGCGGCGTCGTGCTCGGCTCGTCATTGCTGCTCGCCTCGTTGGTGTTGCCCGGCCGTTCGCTGGCCCAGTCGACCAGCGGCACAGGAACGGGCAGCAGCATGACCGGCACGCCGATCAAGGCGGACTTCAAAGGCACCATCGGCCTCGGCCTCATCGGCATGGAGCTCGGCATGGTGATTCCCGCCGTGGCGGGCGCACGAGGGGCCTGGCCTTACATCGTGTTTCCCGTGATCGGCGCGGGCGGCGGTGCGGCCGCAGGCTATTTCCTGCTCGAGAAGGGCAGCGGGCATCCCGAGCTCGCGGTCGCCTCGCTCGTCACGGGCATGGCGCTGCTCATCCCGTCGCTCGTGCTCACACTGGCCGAGACCGCGTACGAGCCCGAGGACGAGCAAGCGTCCACGGGTCCCTTGCCGCGCTGGCAGGGGGCGCGCCTTTCCAAGCCGCTCGCGGCCGCAGCCGCGGCTGGCCCTGGGCTGCTGCGCGTATCCGAGAAGGGCGTGTTCGTGGCGCCCCCGGCGCTCACCGTGGCGTCCATGGTGACGCCGCAGGAAGCGCTGCGCACCGGTGCCCCACGCGAGCGCGTGCTGCACGCGCCCCTGCTCTCAGGGGTGTTTTGATAGCGCTGCGCGTGCAGTGATCGTCGCCCGCGTTCGTCGCACGATTCACGAGCGCGCGCTGATCGCGCCAGGTACGCGTGTCTTGGCGGCCTGCTCGGGCGGTCCAGACTCGGCAGCCATGCTGATCGCGCTCGCGCGGCTCGCGAGTGATCTAGACTACGAGCTCCAAGCTGCGTCGGTGGACCATGGGCTGCGTGAGGACGCGGCGCTCGACGTGGCGATCGCCGCCGAGCAGGCCGCGGCCGCCGGCGTGCCGTTTCATGCCCTGCGCGTCGTGGTCGACCCGCACGCATCATTGCAGCAGGCCGCTCGCAGCGCGCGCTATGCGGCGCTGCATGCGCTTGCGGCGCGCCTCGGCGCGGCTCGCATCGCTGTAGGCCACACTCAGGACGACCAGGCCGAGACGGTGTTGATCCGCACGCTGCGCGGCGCGGGTCTTGCGGGCCTCTCCGGAGTCGAGCCACTGCGAGGCGACGGCGTGATCAGGCCGTTGATCGATTGTCGGCGGGCCGACGTCGTTGCCTTTGCCGCGCAGCATTGCAGCCGGGTGGCGAGCGACCCGAGCAACCTCGACGCACGCTTCGAGCGCGTTCGCGTGCGCCACGATGTGTTGCCGCGGCTCGAAGCCGAAGATCCGGCGGCAGTGCAGCACCTCGCGGATCTCGCGGACGAAGCGCGCGGCGCGAGCGACGTTCTGCGCGCCGAGGCCGAAGCGCTGCTCGCACTCTCGGAGCAATGCGATGAAAGCATTGACGTTTCCCTCTTCATCCGCGCGGCGCCCGTCGTCCGAAGATGGGCACTGCGCGCATGGCTCGAACGCAAGACCGGGGCAGCGCTCGGCCGGGCCCAGCTCACCGCGGCCGATCACGCGCTCGCCGCGCCTGCGGAGATTTGGCTAGCCGACGGCTGGGTGCTGCGGAGCGACGGAGAGGGCCGCCTCGTGTTGCTGCGGAATCCAGGCCGCCCGAGCTGAGTCGCCGCCGAAATTTCTGGCTTGACCGCCCTCCGGGCAATGCAACAGTTACGAAACCACGAGAGTTTTCATTGCACGCCGCAAGCCGGTATGCTTTGGGTTTGGAGGACGCATGCGAGCAACCACGGTCCGACAGGTGGAGCAGTGAGACAGAGCCACAAGACGCTCGTGCTGTGGGTGATGCTCATCCTGATGTTCGTCGCCATCTACAAGCTGGTGCAGGACGACAACCAGCCCCGGACGGTGGACTTCAGCGAGTTCCTGACCGACCTGCGCGCCGGGCGCGTGGAGCAGGTCGAGATTCGGGCGCACGAGCACACGGCAGAGTACCGCTACTACGAGAAGGGCGAGAAGGGCGGTCGCGAGCACAAGATCTCGATCGGCATCGCAGGCGAGGGGATCCAGAAGGAACTGCTGGACCACGAGGTCAAAGTTCGCTTCAGCGCGGACGATCAGAACGGGTTGTGGGGCAGCATCCTCGTGACCTGGATCCCGATGATCTTCCTGTTGGTGGTGTTCTTCTTCTTCATGCGCCAGCTTCAGGCCTCGGGCGGCAAGGCGATGAGCTTCGGCAAGGCGCGCGCGCGGCTGTTGAGCGAGTCGTCGAACACGGTGACGTTCGATGACGTGGCCGGCATCGACGAGGCCAAGGACGACTGCGAAGAGATCATCGCGTTTTTGAAAGACCCGAAGAAGTTCCAGCGCCTCGGTGGCCGCATTCCCAAAGGCGTGCTGCTGATGGGCTCGCCCGGAACCGGTAAGACGCTGCTCGCACGCGCGATCGCGGGCGAGGCGGGCGTACCGTTCTTCAGCATCTCGGGCTCGGACTTCGTCGAGATGTTCGTGGGCGTGGGCGCTTCACGCGTGCGCGACCTGTTCGAGCAGGGCAAGAAGAACGCTCCCTGCATCATCTTCATCGACGAGATCGACGCCGTCGGCCGCCATCGTGGCGCCGGGCTCGGCGGCGGTCACGACGAGCGCGAGCAGACCTTGAACCAGCTCCTGGTCGAGATGGACGGGTTCGAGTCGAGCGAAGGCGTGATCATCATCGCCGCGACCAACCGGCCGGACGTGCTCGACCCGGCGATCCTGCGGCCCGGTCGTTTCGATCGCCGCATCAACGTGCCGCGACCCGATCTCAACGGCCGCATCGGCATCTTGGCCGTGCACACCAAGAAGGTTCCGCTGGCCGCCGACGTCGACCTCGAGATCATCGGTCGCGGTTGCCCTGGCTTTTCGGGCGCGGACCTCGAGAACCTCGTGAACGAAGCCGCGCTGCTCGCCGCCCGCCTCGACAAGGACGAGGTGTGGATGGCCGACTTCGAGATGGCCAAGGACAAAGTCCTGATGGGCTCGGAGCGCCGCTCGATGGTGATCAACGAGGTCGAGAAGAAGCGCACGGCCTGGCACGAGGCCGGCC
Source organism: Polyangiales bacterium (assembly GCA_044450485.1). Lineage (GTDB taxonomy): Bacteria > Myxococcota_A > Polyangia > Polyangiales > JAFGIB01 > CAVZVA01. Next base: position 8,625 of record JBIOJD010000065.1, read on the forward strand.
ACACGGTGGCGGGCTACCTGCTGCCGCACCACGACCCGGTGCACAAGGTCTCGATCATCCCGCGCGGCCCTGCGCTCGGCGTGACCATGTCGCTGCCCAAGGAAGACCGCCTCGGTTACTCGAAGGACTGGGCGCTCGACCGCATCGCGATGGCGCTCGGCGGGCGCGTGGCCGAAGAGCAGATGCTCGGCGACATCACGACCGGCGCCGCCGACGACTTCCGGCAAGCCACGCACATCGCGCGCTCGATGGTGACCGAGTGGGGCATGAGCGAGAAGCTCGGACCACTGGCCTATCTCGAGCGCGAAGAGTCGTTCCTGCCCTTCATGCCCGGGCCGCGGCGCGGGGAGTACTCCGAGAAGACCGCGTGCGAGATCGACGGAGAGGTGCACCGCATCATCACCCAGCAGTACGAGCGGGTGACGGGGCTGATCAAGGCGAACCTCGACAAGCTCAACGGCATGGCGCAAGCGCTGCTCGAGCGCGAGACGCTCGACAGCGAGGAGATCCTCGCCGTGATGGAAGGCCGGCCGCTGCCCGAGCGGCACCGCATCATCATCCCCAGCTACGCCGAGAAGTACCGCCGCAAGGAAAAACGCAAGACCAGCATCTTCACACCGAGGCCGCGCGAGGTGCCGTCGGGCGGGTGATTCAGGAGGGCTTTTGCGCGCGTCGGGTGTGGTGTCGGCTGCGGCGTCTCGAGCTGCCGAGCACTGCCAGATTTGGGGGATTCTCAACATCACGCCGGACTCGTTCAGCGACGGTGGGGAGTTCGTTCGACCCGCAGACGCGCTCGCGCACGCGCGGCGCATGCTGGACGAGGGTGCAGACGTCATCGACGTGGGCGGTGCCTCTTCGCGGCCGAGGGGCGCGCTGTACGGTGCGGGCGCGCCTGAGCTGACCCCGGCCGAAGAGTGCGCGCGAGCCCTGCCGGTCGTGACCGCGCTCGTCCGCGAGCTCGGGGCGACCGTGTCGATCGACACACGCCAGGCCGAGGTCGCGGCCGCCGCGCTCGATGCGGGCGCGTGCATCGTGAACGACGTGTCGTGCGGGGCTTCGCGGGAGCTGCTGGCGGTCGCCGCGGAACGGGGGGCACGTTACGTGCTGATGCACACGCGCGGCGACGGCGCAGTCGAGCCCCCCAACACGGAGTATGCAGACGTGGTGGGCGAGGTCGTGGCCGAGCTGCTCGCGGCCGTGGCGCGGGCCGAGGCCTCGGGCATCCACAGAGCCCGGCTGTTGATCGACCCCGGGCTCGGCTTTGCCAAGACCGCGCGTCAGTCTGCGCGGGTGCTGGGCCGCATCGATGCGCTGGTCGCGACTGGTTTGCCGGTGCTGTGCGGCCCGTCGCGCAAGGGCTTCATCGCCGAGCTGGCGCCTGCTGCGTCGGGTGAGCGCCCGCCGCCTCGGGGCCGCGAGCCCGGAACGCTGGCCGCGGTGACCGCGGCGGTGCTGCAAGGCGCGAGCGCGGTCCGCGTGCACGATGTAGCCGCGGGGCGTCAAGCCGCGCGCTTGGCCGAGGCGATGCGGGCCGAGCCGGGGCGGGCATGCTGAACGAGGTCACCCACCGGCTGATCACGTTCTTCGGGCGAGAGGTGTCGCTCGTGCTGTGGGACATCGCGGACATCACGCTCGTCGCGCTGGTCGTGTACTTCGTGCTGTCGCTGATCAAGGGCACACGCGCGGTGCAGATGGGCATCGGCCTCGCGCTGGTCTTCGCGGTGTACCAGGTCAGCAAGCGTCTGGGGCTCGTGACCCTGTACACGATGCTCGACACTTTGCTCACGTCCCTGGTGCTCATCATCGTGGTGGTGTTCCAGCAAGACATCCGGCGCGCGTTGATGCGCTTCGGTCGCCGGCCGCTGTTCACCCCGGCGCGCGCGGCGCTCGAGACCTACGTGATCGAAGAGGTGGTCAAGGCGGCGAGCTCGCTCGCGCACAAGCGCGTGGGGGCGCTGATGGTGTTCGAGCGCGACGCGCTGCTGGACGAGTTCATCGACGAGGGCACGATCCTCGACGCAGCGGTCTCCAAAGAGCTTCTGTACAGCATCTTCATCCCGAGCTACGAGAACCCGATGCACGACGGTGCCGTGATAATTCGCGATGGGCGCGTGTACCAAGCCGGGGCATTCCTGCCGCTCACCGCCAGCACCAAGCTCGACAAGACGCTCGGCACCCGCCACCGCGCCGCGATCGGGCTGAGCGAAGACACGGATGCGGCGGTCGTGGTGGTCTCCGAGGAGCGCGGGAGCGTGAGCCTGTGTTTCAATGGCAACATCGTGCATAACTTGGATGCAGCGTCGCTGCGGACGGCCCTGCTCGGGCTCTTGACCAAGCAGCGCGCACGCTCGTCGCGTGCGAGCAGCGCGGGCGATGCCGCGGTGCCGGCTCGGATGGCGACCCGCTCGCGCCCCCCGCAGCCGGAAGCGATCGAGCACGCGGCGAGCGCGAGCGAGGTCTCCGTCGCCACCAAGTCGGCCGAAGTCGAGAAGGCCTGAAGGCGAGCGCGAAACTGATGAGCTCGACGGTGACCACCCCACGGCCCCGTGCACGCTCGGGGCTCACGCGGCTCCTGACGGACAACCTCGCGCTCAAGGCCATGTCGATCGGCTTGTCGATCCTCCTGTTTGCGCTCGTGCACAGCGACGTGGACGCGCAGCGCGCGATCTATCTCGACGTGGTCGCGCTCCTGCCCCCGCCGAGCTCGGGTCAGATGTTGATCAGCGAGCTGCCGGCGCAGCTCAAGGTGACGCTGCGCGGCAGTCGCTCGAAGCTGAGCACGCTGTCGCGCGACCAGATGCTGCCGGTCCAGCTCGATCTGCGGCATGCGAGCAGTGGCACGTACTACATCGATCCGCACACGATCGACGTCGGCAGCAACATCCAAGTGGTGGAAATCGCGCCCTCGGTCGTGCCCTTGACCTGGGTTGCTGCCGCCGAGAAGCGCGTGTCGGTCCAGGTCGAGCTCGAGGGTGAGCTCGACAGCGGCTACAGTTTGCGCGGCGAGGCGCAGGCCGAGCCCTCGTTCGTGACGCTGCGCGGTCCGCAGAAGCGGCTCGAGAGCCTCGACACGGTCTCGACCGATCCGGTCACGCTGCTCAATCTGCGCCCCGGCAACCACCGCCGGCGCGTGTCGCTGATGGCGCTGCCGGAGCACGTGACGTACGTCGAGGACACCTCGGTCGAGGTCAAGCTCACCGTGGTTCCGCGGCTGGCGGAACGCAGCTTCAAGCGGATCCCGATCGCCGTGGCGGGCGATGCGCGCATGCTCCCGCGGCCCGACCACGCGGAAGTGACGCTGCGCGGTCCGCGCCAGGTGCTCGACGAGATCGAGCCCGATCTGATCGTGCCCTACGTCGATGCCCCGGTCGGCTCGACCGAGCCTGGAAGCACGGTGGAGGTGAGCCTGCGTGGCGTGCCCGATGGCGTCGAAATCGTCCGGGTCTTGCCTGCAAGCGTGCTCCTGTGGTCCAAGGTCAAGCGATGAACAGGATCCTCGCCTGGTTCGCCGTCTGTCTCTGCGCCGCTGCCTGCTCCGGTACGCACAAGCCCGAAGCCAGCAGCTCGGCGAAGGCCATGGCCACGAGCCAAGGCGACGCGTGCGGTCACTACGCCCAGCGCCTGTGCACGGAGCTCGGCACGCGCAGCGATTCGTGCCGCGCGGTGCTGGCAGTGCTGCCGTTGATGTCGCCGCGTGCGTGCGAGGCCGGTCTCAGCGACTTCGACCTGACGCTTTCGCGCATCGCGGAGCTGCGCAAGACCTGCGAGCAGGTCGCCGATGCGGTCTGTGCCGAGCTCGGGCCCGACAGCGAGGGTTGCCAAGCGATCCGCCAGAACCTGCCGCAGATCCCACCGGGGCACTGCGCCTCGCTCCGGCGCGACCAAGATCAGTTGCTGGCCGCCCTCCGCCAACGCCAGGCGCTCAACGCTCCCGTGAGCGACGAACGCTGGGCTGCGCTGCTCGCCGGCCAGCCCGCCAGCTTCGGCGCGGCCGAGGCCAAAGTCGTCGTGGTCGAGTTCTCGGATTTCCAGTGCCCGTACTGCGCGCAGGCCGCGAGCACCGTGCACCGCCTGCGCGAGCAGTACGAGAACCGGATCCACTTCGTCTTTCGTCACTTCCCCTTGTCGTTTCATCCCGACGCGCGTTCGGCAGCCCAAGCCGCGCTCGCCGCGCAGGCGCAGGGCAAGTTCTGGGAGTACCACGACCTGCTCTTCGGGCATCAAGGCGAGCTCGGAGCCGACGCGCTGCTCGATTACGCGCGCAAGCTCGGCCTCGATCTCGATGCGTTCAGAGCGGCCTCGCAGTCGGCAGCCACCGCGGCGCGGATCGCAGACGACGTGAAGCTCGGCGAGAGCGTCCAGGTGCAGGGCACGCCCACGCTGTTCGTGGACAAGCAGCGGATCGACGATCCGCTCGACTACGACGTCGTGTCGCACGCTGTGGACCAAGCC
>JBIOJD010000066.1:0-13028 GCA_044450485.1 Polyangiales bacterium
CGGGGGCCCCCCCCCCCCCCGCCCCTTGTTCCCGGGGGGCCCCCCCCCGGCCGCCCCCGCCCCCGGCCACGCCGCCCAGCAAGATCCGACTCCGGCAGCCGAAGGTTGAGCTGCGCTACCGCTTGATCACGTACGTGAGCTGCTCGCGCTTCGCGCTCTTCGTCTTGGGGAAGGGTTGCGAGCGGATCAGGGGCTCGATGCAGGCTTGCAGATCTTTTTGCAATACCGAGACCATCAGCACTTTGCCGTCTTCGACTGCGAGCAGCACGCGTGCTTGGAACGCCTTGTTTGGGCCCGCGTTCAGGCATGCCAGCAACTGGTCGCGCACGGGGAGCAATGTGGCGTCGATCAGCTCGAGCGTCAGGCTCGTGGGCGCGTACTTGCTCGGGTCGGCGGCCTCGGTTTCTTGCGCGGCGACCTGCTCCTGCGCCTGTTGCCCCGCCTCTTCCTTTTTCTCGGCCGCGGCTTGTTGCGCGGCGAGGCCGTCGAGCGCGGCGCGCGCCTTCTGGCGCACCGTGTATGCGCCGAGCTCGTCGTAGGTCACGGCTTCGAGCACCGGCTGAACGACTGGACCGCTCAGTTTGACCAGCACTTCGGGGGTGGCTTCGAGCGCACGCAGCACGTGCTCGTCGAGCGGGTCGGCGTGATACAGACGCAGGAAATCCTCGAGCGGCTCGGTCGCGGCTGGATCGCCGAGCTCGCCCAGCGACTTCACGAGCGGCAACAGGTCGCTCGCGCGCGTATTCGGGTCCTTCAGGTGTCCGAGCAGCGGTCCGACTGCGCGCTTTTCCTTGAGGCTCGCAGCAGCTTTGGCCAGCGCGCCCACCGGCGGAGATGTGGTGCCTTCGAGGTAGGCTGCGTGGCGCTCGAGCGCCTTCAGCAGGTGCTCGACGCCGATCGAGCGGTGCTTGAGCTCGACGCACGCGTTCTCGCGCACCGCGGGCGAGAGCTTGTCGGAGTCGCACAGCTCGATGAGGTCCTCAGTGGCCTCGGCTTGCGACAGACGCGCGAGCTCCTTGACCGCGAGCATCCGCGCAGGAACGAGTCTCGCGTCGGTATCTTGAGCGGCGGTCATCAAGCGTACGGCCAGCACGCTCGGATCCAGCGGTTGGCCTGCGGCGCTCGGCTCTCCGCTGCCGAGCGGCATCCGAACCACGGCGCTCGGCAGCGCCGTGTCTTGCCTCCAGACCGGGTCGCCGGAGGCAGCCGAAAGAAACGCAAAGCGACCCCGCTCGTCGGCGAACACGATGCCGCCCGGCTCTGCACCGACACCCACCACGTCCGCGTCGTGCGCATAGACCCAGCGCACGCTGTAATCGCTCGGGTTGAGGGCGAACACGAAGCGGTAGAAGAACAGGTACAGATTGTCGTCGGCGAGACCGATGCGGACGCGGTCGACGGGCTTGATCCTGAAGGCGAGCCCAATTCGGTGTTGCGCGCTGTCGGGCGCGGGAGCCGTGAGCGTCGTGTAGACATCGCTCAGCAGCAGTGGACGGCCCGGCAGCTCGTGATCGGGCAGCGCGAAGTAGCCGGCGCCACGAAGCGTTCCCGAGCCGACCGACGAGGTTACTCGGGTGATGCCGTGGTAGCTGCCGATGTAGACTTGGCCGCCGTCGTTCCAGGCGTGCGCAATCACGCCATCTTGCACGCGCACGCGCGCGATCTCCGTGCCGCTCTCGAGGTCGATCGCGGACAAGAACTGGCTGGCCCATGGCACGAGCACGAGATTGCCCGTGACCGCGGGCACGCCGGTCATGCTGTCGACAGATCGCCGCCACAATAGAGAGCTGCCGCGCAGTGCGACGGCCTCGGACTTGGCGAAGGTGCCCTGACCCTTGCCCATCGTGAGACACACGACCGGACCCTCACCGTCTGCGCCTTTGATCGACAGGTCGCCGCGATCGATCGAGAAGCGGCGCGCACCGCTGCGCAGCTCGAAGCCGGCTATCGCGTCGCGCGTTTGCACCAGCACCACTTCGCCTGCGAGGTACGGCGCCGAGGTCGCGTCGATCGGCTGCTGCCACAGCACCCTGTGCGTGGTCAGATCGAACGCGTACAACTTCGCCAGACCTGCTCGTTGGCCGGTGGGCGCTTGACCTGGCATTGCGATGCCGGCCGCGATTGTGCCCGGTGCGCGAGCCGCGGCGGCGTTGAGTCGCTGGAGCAAGAGCTCCACCTGGCTGTCGCGATTGTCCGGGTACTTGGGGCCGAAGGCGGCTGGGTTGCCGGCGCAAGCGGAGACCACACAGCCCACGACGAGCCCGATGCACGCAGCGCGAGCGCGGAAGCCGAAAAACTGGAAGTCAGCCATGCTCGAGCCCTCTCTAATCCGCAATCTCTTGCATCGCGCGCAGCAGGGCGCGGCTCACCGCTTGCGGCAGAGCCTGGCCCGAAGACGAGACCAGATCCCCGAGGTAGCCTTTGACTTCCTTGGTGCCGACCTCTTCGAGCCGCGCGACGAGCTCGAGCTTGGCGCTCTCCGATACGTCGCTGCGCTGGAACACCTGTGCGAGCGCGGGGCCGAGCTTGTGGAAGGGCAGCTTGCCGAGGTAGCTGGCGAGCCTTCGCACGTCGCTGGGATCGATCACCTTGCCGATCGCACCGGAAGCCTCGAAGTTGCCGCGATCGAGCGCGAGAAACAGCTTTTCGAGCGCGTCTTTCGCGCCGATGTCGCCGAGCCCGGTCGCCGCAGCGGAGCGCACCTTGGTGTCGGCGTCGGACAGCGCCGCAGCCAGCGCCTGCTCGGCGCCCGGTGGATGGATCGCGGTGATGGCCTCGATCGCGCGCAGACGCACCTCGGCGCGGCGGTGTGCGGTCAGCTCGTAGAGCGCGGGACCGGCGCTCGGCTGACCCAAGGCCATCAGCGTGACGATCGCAGCTTCGAGCAACTCGGCGGGCAACCCTTGGTGAATGCGCGCGACCAGGGGCTCGACCGCTTCTTTGGTGCCGAGCAGGCCGAGGCTTTGGATCCCGGCCTCGATCTCTTTGGCATTCTTCGAGGCCATCAAGCGCGTCGCGCTCTCGATCGCCGCCTTGGCCTGTGGGCTCGGCGCGTCTTTTCCGGCGTGTGCTTTGGCGCTCTTCTTGGGCTGCGAGCTCTTGGCCTTGGCGGGATCCTGCGCGGCGGCGCCCTTCTGCGCGCCGGCGGTAGCCGCCAGCAGCAGGGCCATGCACAACGCGGACGAGAACGTGAGGTGGCGGTGGCGCATGGCCCTCCCCGTGACAGTGGGTGCGACCGGCATGAGCCTAGCCGAAACGCGAGGCGAGCAGTACCTATCGCAGCCTCGAATTGGGAGCAAGGGGGAAGCCAGCCCGAGCCTCCTGCGACAGCCCGGCGTCATGCGATCGCCGTGCTCACTGCGAACTCGCAGCGACGACGCCGGCGGCCTCGAGCTGCGCGACGGCCGCGGCAGCGAGCAATCGGAGGTCGAGCCTCACCCAGGCACGGTCGGCCGCGGCGCGCAGCGCGGCGTGCGCCGGCAGCAGCTCGGCGGGCAAAATCTCGCGGCGGTCCAGCATGGAAAAGTCGATCGCTCGCGCGATCTGGAAGGCCGCCCGAGCTGCCGCTGGCGCGAGATCGGAGTCGCGGCTCTCGATCATGGGTGCCAGCAGGACGAGCGCCCTTTCCGGCTCTCGTAGCCACGGGCTCGCGCGCACTGCGGCCAGGCGAGCGTCGCCGGGCTGCGCTCGGTCGAGCAAGGCGAGCACTGCCTCGTCGCCGACGAGGCGCGCCACCCGCGCGAGCTCGAGCGGATCGGAGTCCGTGATCGCGAGCAACTGAGCTGCGGCGGGCGGCCGGGCGGGCGCCGGGGCATCGGCGTGGCTCGCGCCGACCAGGCCGAGCAGGAGCAACGCGCTGACTCCAGTCGTGCGGATCACGACCGCAACGTAGCACGCGCCTGATGTCGCGTGGCTCACGTCTCTCGTTCCAGCGTGCTGGCGAGGCGTGCGAGCTCCGCCACCGATAGGGTTTCTCCGCGGCGCTGCGGGTCGATGCCTGCTTGCGCGAGCGCGCGCTCCGAGCGTTCGAGGCCGAAGGCGGAAGCCAGAGCATTTCGCAGCATCTTGCGCCTGCGCTGAAACGCCGCGTGCACCAGGGTCGTGAAGGTCGCTGTCTCCTCCGCCAGAGGCGTCGCGCGAGGCAGCAAGCGCACGACTGCGCTCTTCACGCGCGGCGGCGGATGAAATGCGCCTGGCTCGAGGCGCAGCACGGTGTCGATCTCGAACGCCGCGCTCGTGAACACGGTGAGCACGCCGTAGTCCGAGGTGCCTGGCTCGGCGCACAAGCGGTCGCGCACTTCGCGCTGGACCATGACCACCGCGCGAGCAATGAGCTCGCGGTGCTGCGTGAGGTTGCGAAGGATCGCGCCGGTTGCAGCATAGGGCAGGTTGCCCGCGACGGACGGCTTCGTGCGCAGTGACGAGGCCAGCTCCGCGTAGTCGACGTGTGCGGCGTCACCGTGCCGCAGCTCGACGCCGAAGGGCCCGAGCTCCTGTTCGAGCACGCGCAACATGTCGGGGTCGCGCTCGATCGCGAGCACCCGTGCGCCTCGGCGCAGCAACGCTGCCGTGAGCGTGCCGAGCCCGGGGCCGAGCTCCACCACGTGCTCGCCTGGCTGCGTCACGGCCGCGGTTGCAATGGCATCGACCGCGTGACGGGAGACCAGAAAGCTCTGCGACAGGCGTCGCTTCGGCAGAAGACCGTGGCGCGCCAACACGCGGCGGGGGTCTTCCCAGGCGGGCGCTTCGATCGTCGTCACGCGACGCGTCGCAGGCTCGCAGCGCTCCGTAGTAGGCCGCCTTCACCCAGGCGCGCGTCGTAGGTCAGCACCGGGATGCCGAGCGCGCCGAGCAGCTTGCGCGCCTCGCCCAGCCGCCGCGCTTCTTGCATCGCGTACACGCGCCGTAGCTCCGTTTCGAGGTCGCTCTGCGCAGGTGGCATCAACGTCGCGGCGTCCGGCACCACGAGCGCGATGCGGTGCTTGCGCAGGGAGAGCAAACGCAACGTCTGCAGCAGCGGCTCGAGCTCGCCGATTCCGTCGAGGTCGGTGAGCAGAAGCAGCGTGCGCGGTGAGCGTCCCGTGCCTGCCGCCTTGCGCAGAGCCTGGGCCAGGCCCGAGGCTTTGGCGAGCCCACGCGTCTCGGCGCGGTAGGGCAGGGCGAGGCCGCGCATCCGACAGAAACGCCTCAGAAGTGCGTGCTCCGGAGAGGACGCAACCACCTGCGGCTGGTCGGGCTCGGTCTGCAACGCGCGGGCCGCGTGCCGAGCGAGGGCCGGCAGGTCCCACGCGCCGTTTGCGAACAGCTCGATGCCTTCTTGCTGCCGCAGGTACAGGCCTACGATCGCGGTCACCGCAGCATCATCGGCGTGCGTCAAGTCCGCGTCCACGACCTCGGTCGCGTGCAGCAGCGTGTCGTAGATGCGCAGCATGTGCCGAACACCCTCGGCGTCGGCGACCTGCGAGACCACGCGCCCGTCGACGGTGACCAAGCCCACGCGGTCGCCGCGTTCGAGCGCGTCCCGAGCGAGCAACGCGGCCACCTCGATGCAATGGTCGAGCTTGCGCTCGCCTGGGGCGCCGCCGCGCATCGAGCCGCTGACGTCGAGCACGAGCTCGAGCGTGTCCTGCACCTCGCGCTCGACCTCGCGCACCAGGAGCTTGCCCGCACGCGCGCTCGCTTTCCAGGCGATCGACTTGAACGCATCGCCCGGCCGGTGCTCGCGGATCTCGTGCAGCTCCGTGCCCGCGCCGCGCCGTCGCAGCGGCGTGAGGCCTGCGCGCTCCACCGCCTCACCGCTGCCGAGGCGCGTGCTTCTGCCGCCACGTGACGCCGCGCGCGGCAAGACTTTGACCGTCAGTGGGCTCGGGAAATACAGGGGCGCCGAGAACAAGCCGAGTGGACCCGGGACTGCTACACCGAGCCCCTGCACGACCACGCGTCCCGCCGCTACTGCGTTGAGACGAAAGCACAGCTCGGTGCGCGTGCGCGGCGGCAGCCAGAGCTCGGCACCGAGGCCTTCGAGCACGCGCACGCCGTCCGGCACGACCGGCAAGAGCTCGGTGAAGCGCAGACCGTGTCGGCTGCCATTGCGCACGAAGCAGCGGAGCTCGAACGGCACCCCCGCCACGACACCGGTGCTGCCCTGCGACCCCTCGCCGTGCCCGACCCACCACGCGAGCTCGATGCGCTGGCTCCGCAGGCGCGCACCGATGGGTATCGTGAACGCGAATGCCGTCGCGAGCGCGAGCAGCGCGCCGCCACCGAGCGATGCCGTCGTCGGTGAGCTCGCAAGCACGCCGAGCAGCAAGATCGCGGCACCGCCAGCAAAGCCGAGCACCGCGTTTCGAGCCGGAATCGGCAGCATGCTCGGCTCTCAAGGCCCACGCCGGTGGGCGACTTTGTCCAGCGCTTCCCTGATGACAGCTTCGGTGCTCGTGCCTTCCATCTGCGCTTCGGGCGTCAGCACGAGCCGGTGCGCGAGCACCGGTGAAGCGAGGTGCTTGACGTCATCGGGCAACGCGAAGGGCCGGCCCGAGAGCAACGCGCGCGCTTTGGCCGCGAGCAGCAACGCGAGCGACCCGCGCGGAGACGAGCCGAGAAAGACGCGTGGATGTTTGCGCGTGTACGCCGACAACCGCACGACGTAGTCGATCACTTCGGGCTCTGCGTGTACTGCAGCGACCATGGCGTGCATCGCCAGGATCTCTTGCGGCGAGAGCACGCCGCGGATCTCGGGAGGAGCGCCGCCGAAGCGCTCCAGGATCATGTGCTCCTCGGACGCGGTCGGATAACCGATCACGACGCGCATCAAGAAGCGATCGATTTGCGCCTCGGGCAGCGGGTACGTGCCCGCTTGCTCGACGGGGTTCTGCGTGGCGAGCACCATGAACGGGTGCGGCAGCGCTCGGGTCTGACCGTCGATTGTCGCTTGCAGCTCCTGCATGGCTTCGAGCAAAGCGCTCTGAGTCTTGGCCGGCGCGCGATTGATCTCGTCGCACAAGACGACGTTGGCGAAGATCGGGCCTTCGCGCAGGCTGAAGGTGCCGGTCGCCGGCGTGAGCACGAAAGTGCCGGTGATGTCTGCGGGCAAGAGGTCTGGCGTGAACTGGATTCGCTTGAAGCTGCAGCGCAGCGTCGCGGCAAAGGCCTTGGCGAGCGTGGTCTTGGCGACCCCTGGCACGCCTTCGAGCAACACGTGCCCGCGCGCGAGCAGCGCGACGAGCAGCAGCTCCGAGAGCTCGGCAGGGCCCACGAACACGCGTCCCACCTCGCGCTGCAGCGCGGCGGCGCGCTCGGCGACTTGCGCGAGCTGCTGCGGCGCGAGTTGGACGGCGTGGTCGTTCATGGCCCTGCGCTCTGGCCGCCGGGGCGGCCCACGGCTCGGAGGATACGATCGCCGGCCGCGAGCAGCCCACGGAATTTCCGCTCCCCGACGTGCGGCGGCTCGGGCGGCAAATCTTTCGCGCGCGCGAGCTCTTCGAGCTCGACCAGCAACGCGCGCGCTTCGCCGATCAGGACCTCGCCGAGCCCCGCCTGGCGCATGGCCGACGACAGCTCGTCGAGCGAGACCGTGGCGCTCGGACGCGAGAGGGCGCTCGCGAGTGGAGACTGCGGCGCGCCTTGCGATGGCCGCCCGAGCAAGTGCAAGCCTTCGAGCAGGCCGTGCTCGAGCTCGAGCTTGTACGCGAGCACGGGCGTGAGCAGGTTGCGGTCCTTGGCCGCGAAGTAACGCACGCGGCCTGCGAAGCCCGCGACGGTCTCGGCGGGTGGCAGCGAGACCGCGCGCTCATAGCTCGAGCGCCGTGGCAGCGCCGAAGACGCCGCGAGCAACAGGAGCGCGGCGACGATCAGCGTGCTCGCGCGCACCGCGCTCGGAGGCAGGCGCGCTTGCGCGATGCGCCGTAGGCCAGCCCGGACGGCGGCCAGCGGGTCGGCCGCGGCCACGCTCGGGTAGCGCCCGGTGAGCTCGGTCTCGGGCGTGGCGATGAACAGCCGGCCACCTTGTGAGAGATAGCGCACGAGATTGCGCGCGAGCTCGCGGTTGCCGCGCAGCTCGAGCATGTTGTTGATCAACATGCTGGGGTCGCCGAGCGCGACCAGACGTCCTTTGCCCACGGCGCCGGTCAGCACCACCGCGCCGCGCTGATCGTCGAGGCTGAAGACCGCTTCGAGCTCCGGATGGTGCAGGACCTGGGGATGGTTCGTGACCACGGCGAGCACGTTTTCGCTCAGCGGATGGTGGATGCGCGGCTTGGCGATCAGCAGGTTGGGATTGCCGCGCAGCCGGCGCTCCGCCGGGACCGCGTGCGGTGCGCTGCGGCTCACGCCGAAGGCCGCGAGCAGGGACGCGCCCGCACCGAAGTCGTCGGCGATCGCGAGCCGGCCGCCCTCGACCATGAAGGCGCTCAGGTCGACGCGTGGTGGCGCATGGCGCGGGTACAAGACGAGCAGCCCGTCGGTCGGTCGCAGGCTCGCGAGGTCGATGCGCTCTTGTGCGCGCACCTCGATGCCGGTCTGTTGGGCGATCGCGAGCAGCTCGCTCGCGCCGTTCCAGCCTCGATTGTCCGGTCCGTAGTCGCTGGCGTCAGCACGCGCCGCTCCGCTCTGGGTCAGCAGCTCCCCGAGGCAGAGAATATGCATAATACCAAATTTCCATATTATGCTGGAGCCGGCTCTGCGAGAACTCGGCACGCGGCCGGTCGCCGGGACGACCTTGCCAGCAACTTGCGGTTGCGCGGACGGACCTGCGTTATTATGTGTATTGAAGAGACATCGAAGGAGCTCGGGCATGTTGCCGCCGATCATCATCGAGCACATCAAGAAGCGGGAGGAAGAGGAGCGGCGCCGACAGCAGCAGCCGTTCATCCAGCTTCCGGTTCCGCGGCCGATGCCTCCTTCGCCCCGGCCTGGCTCCGACGATGACGAGTCGGAACGCGGCGTGGTCATCATCGATATCACGTGAGACTGCCCCGCGCGACGCTAGTGACTCGGGGCGGCACGCCGGCCCTGCGGCCCCTCCCCGGCGAAGTGAGTTCGCGGGGCCCCCTCCCCACGCTTCGCTCTAGCTTCGCTCCCCTCTGGTCGCGAAGCGACGATTCACCCCTCAGTTGGCGCGAAAGCTCGACTCGTCCATCGACGCTCCGACGCCGGGCATTGGGCTTCCCTGCCCGAGCGGCTACACTGTGCCCGTGAAGCACGGACGCCTCGGCCGCTACGAGCTGCTGCACAAGATCGCGGCCGGCGGAATGGCGGAGATCTTCCTGGCTCGCCAATGGGGCCAGGGCGGGTTCTTCCGCGACGTCGTGACCAAGCGCTTGTTCCCGCACTACGCGGAGCACGAGCACGCCCTGCGCATGTTTCAGGATGAGGCGCGGCTCTTGGCCGAGCTGTCGCACCCCAACATCCCCCAAGTCTACGACCTCGGGAACGCCGACGGGTACTGGTATCTGGCGATGGAGTACGTGCGCGGGGTGAGCCTGGCTGACCTGTGCAGGGCGGCGGCCAAGGGCAGCAAACCGATGCCGCTCGCGGTGGCCATCGGCATCGTGCACCAGGTCTGCATGGCGTTGCACCACGCCCACGAGCGCCGCGACCGCGAAGGGCGCGCGCTGCGCATCGTTCATCGCGACGTCACGCCGCACAACATCATGATCTCGCTCGACGCCGTGGTGAAGGTGCTCGACTTCGGCGTGGCGCAGACCACCGCGCGGATCGACACGGACGCGGGCGCGGTGCGCGGAACCTACGCGTACATGGGCCCGGAGCAGGTCCGCGGAAAGCCGCTCGACAAGCGCGCGGACGTGTTCGCGGTCGGTGTGATCCTCTACGAGCTCACGACGGGCCGGAGGCTGTTCCGCGGCACCGACGTCCAGGTGATGACACAGGTCGTGGAGCAAGACGTGCCGCCGCCGTCACGCCTGGTCGAGAGCTTTCCGACCGACCTCGAATCGGTCGTGCTCGGAGCCCTCACGCGCGACCGGGGCAAGCGCACGCCGAGCGCAGCGCACCTCGCGCTCGCGCTCGACCAGTTCTGCATGCGGCAGGGGCTCGTCACCGGCCCGCTCGTGATCGCACACTACGTGCGCTCGCTCTTCCCCTACGAGCGCGCGGCCGAAGAAGGCATGGGCATCGCACAGGTCCCATCGCCGGGCAGCCAGGCCACGGAATCGGACCGCGCGGGCGCCGTCTCGGCTGAAGCGTTGGAGGAGCGCTTGCTCGCCGATGAGCTCCGCGCGCTACAGCGGCGGCGCTCGTCCGAAGCGGGGCGGGAGCGCACCGACGACTCGACGCGTTTCGACGTCGACGACACCCTCGATCAGGATCTCGAGGAGCTGAGCGCAGACGACCTCGTGGTCGACGACGCGGAAGGGCCGGACGCGGCTGCCCTCGACGCGGAAGCAGCGCCGCGCCTGCGCATCGACGAGCTCGACGAGGACTCTGAGATCAAGCCGGTCGTGCTGCTCTCGCCCAAGCGCAAACCCTCGCAACCCGCTCCCACCTCCGAAGGCGCGTTCATGAGCGATCTCGAGCGTCGCCTGCGCGAGGACGCCGACTCCTGACCCGCGCAATGGCTCGATGATCACGCTGAGCGACATCGAGCAAGCGCGCGCGCGCGTGGGCGCGGGGATCTACGTGACGCCCTGTGCGCGCTCGCAGGCCCTGTCGGAACGGCTCGGCTGCGAGCTGTATCTCAAGCTCGAGAACCTGCAGATGACGGGCTCGTTCAAGGAGCGCGGCGCGTTCAACAAGCTGGCGTTGCTCGGCGAAGAACAGCGCGCGGCGGGGGTGATCGCCGCCAGCGCGGGGAACCATGCGCAGGGACTGGCGTTCGCGGCCAAGCACTTCGGCGTGCGCGCCACGATCGTGATGCCGGTTGGCACGGCCCTGATCAAGCGCAGTGCCACGCTCGCGCACGGTGCCGAGGTGATCCTGCACGGCGAGACCTACGACGACTCGGTGGCAGAAGCAGCCCGCCTCGCGGCGGAGCGCAAGCTGACACCCGTGCCCGCGTTCGACGACGACGCGGTGATCGCGGGCCAGGGCACGATCGGCCTCGAGCTTCTCGAACAGGTGCCGAATCTCGACGTCGTCGTGGTCCCGGTGGGTGGCGGAGGGCTCGCCGGCGGGATCGCCGTCGCGATCAAGTCGCAGCGCCCCGAGGTGACGATCTACGGCGTGCAGGCCGAGCTCGTGCCGTCGATGCACGAGGCGCTGCGCTGCGGCGCGCCCGTGTTGGTCGAGCCCGCGCGCACGCTCGCGGATGGCGTGGCCGTGCGACGGGTGAGCGCCCGCACGCTCGAGCTCGCCACGCGCTACCTCGATCGCGTCGCGCTCGTGGGCGAAGAAGAGATCGCGCAAGCGGTGCTGCTGCTGCTCGAGCTCGAGAAGACCGTGGCTGAGGGCGCGGGCGCCGCCGCGCTCGCGGCCGCGCTGCAGGGCGAGCTGGGGCTCGAGGGCAAGCGCGTGGTGGTGGTGGTCTCGGGCGGCAACATCGACGTCAACCTGCTTTCGCGCATCATCGATCGCGGGCTCGTGAAGTCCGGTCGCTGCATGCGGCTCTGGGTGCTCATACCCGACATGCCCGGCTCTCTCGCCGCGCTGCTGGCCACGACAGCGCGCCTGCAAGCCAACGTGCTGCAAGTGCACCACGATCGGCTCGCGGCGCGCACCGAGCCGGGCATGACCGCGGTCGAGCTCGTGCTCGAGACGCGCGGCTTCGATCACATCGACGAGATCGAGGCCGCGATCACGGACGCCGGCTGGGTGATCTCGGCCTGACCGGCTGCGGGTGGGGCGGACCCTGTTCCGGGGCGCGGGTTGGTGTAGGCTCTCTGTGATGGGGGCGGGCGTGCGCTGCGTCGTCGTCGGAGTGGATTGTGCGACCACCGAGGAGCGCACGGGGCTCGCCTACGCTGCGCTCGACGCCAAGGGTCCGCTCGAGATCAAGCGCGTGACGCTCGGCACTGCGGGCGAATCGTGCGCCGCGACCGTGGCGCAGTGGATCGCGAGCGAGCCCTTCGTGTTGGCGCTCGACGCGCCGCTCGGCTGGCCCGCTCCCCTCGGGCTGGCACTCTCGGTCCATCGCGCTGGCGAGCCGATCGACGATGCTCCCGACGCGATGTTTCGACGACACACCGATCGCTTCGTGCACGTGACCTTGGGCAAGCTGCCGCTCGAGGTCGGGGCCGATCGCATCGCGCGCACCGCGCACGCGGCCCTGCGCTTGCTGGGCGAAGTGCGAAGGCTCTCTCGCCGGCGGGTCGAGCTGTGCTGGGCTCCGGGCAAGCCGGGCGGTGCGATCGAGGTGTATCCGGCGGCGACCTTGCTCAGCCGCGGTATCTCGGCGCGTGGCTACAAGCACGACGACGCCGAAGGGCGCAAGGCCCGCCAAGAGATCCTCGAGCGGCTCGGCTCCGAGCTGCGCTTCGCTCGCCCGCATGACCGCGATCAAGTGCTCGAGGATCAGCACATGCTCGACGCCGTGATCTGCACGATCGCCGCAGCGGACTTCGCTCGCGGAGAAGCGCTCTTGCCCGATGATGTCGAAGCCGCCCGCCGTGAAGGTTGGATCTGGTTTCGAGGCCGCGGCCAACGCGGGCTGTTTTGAATCAGATCACGGGCACGCGGCGCCTCGGGCTGGAGCTGCGGGCGCGCAGTGTGTGCTGCAGCCGTGGACGAGGAGCACGAACGGCTTGCACGGATCGCTCGTGTCGCAGGACAGCGGACACGCCCCCGGCTCGCCTTGGTCGATGGCCACGTCGCAGAGCTCGGTCTCGTCGACGACGCCGTTGCCGCATCGCACCGAGTCGTCGGGACCGGTGAGGGCGCCGGCCCCGGCAGCCCCGGGCTGTGCGGCTGCGACGGGCTCGGTGGGCTCCGGGGACGTGCCGCCGTCGGCGTCGACATCGACCGTCTGGTTCGAGGACGATCGTGCGCTCACCCCCGTGGATCCCGAGGTGTCGCGGAGCTGGGCCTCGATGGAGGCGCCGAACCGGGGGGATTCTAGGCACCCCGCCAGCAGCAGC
>JBIOJD010000067.1:0-12982 GCA_044450485.1 Polyangiales bacterium
CCAGTACGTGCCGATGGACGTGGTCGAGCAGGTCGTCGTGATCTACGCGGCCAACAACGGCTACGTGGACAAGTACGAGCTGCGCGTGCTGCGCCGCTACGAGCAAGAGCTGCTCGAGTACTTGAAGGCCTCGCACAAAGACCTGCTCGACAGCGTGCGTGCCAAACAGAAGCTCGACGAGGACAACGAGCCCAAGCTCAAGGCCGCGCTCAAGGCCTTCGGCGAAGTCTTCGACACCGAGAAGAAGTAAAGCTCATGCCCGGCGGCAACCTAAAGATCATCCGCAAGCGGATCGCGAGCGTGAAGAACACGCAGAAGATCACGCGCGCGATGAAGCTCGTGGCCGCGGCCCGGCTGCGCAAAGCGCAAGAGAACATCACGCGCATGCGGCCGTATGCGCTCGAGACGCTGAAGATGCTGTCTTCGCTCGCGGCCCGCTGCGGAGACGACGAGGCGCTGCACCCGTTGCTCGCGCGCCGCCAGCCCGAGAAGGTGATGCTCATCCTGTTGACCAGCGATCGCGGCCTCGCGGGCTCGTTCAACGCCTCGGTCAGCAAGGCGGCGCACCGGTTCCATCAAGAGCTCGTGGCCAAGGGCACCACCGTCACCGTCGGCGCGATCGGCCGCAAGGGGCGCGACTATCTCCGCCGCCGTGGCGTCGACGTGAAGCACACCTTCGGCAACATCTACGAAGACCTGCGCTACGAAAAAGCCAGCCAGATCGGCGACGTGATCGTGAGCGAGTACAGCTCGCGCGACCTCGACGCCTGCTACCTCGTCTACAACGAGTTCAAGAGCGCGATCACGCAGAAGGTCACGGTCGAGCGGCTCTTGCCGATCGAGCCGATGACGGTCGCTCCGGACGAAACGGCGGTCGATTTCGTGTACGAGCCGGATCGGCAGACGATCCTCAACGCGCTGCTGCCGCTCTACGTCAACGTCGAGATCTACCGCGCGCTGCTGGAGTCGGTCGCGTCCGAGCACGGCGCGCGCATGACCGCGATGGACAACGCCACGCGCAACGCCAAGGACATGATCGCACGGCTCACGCTGCAGGCGAACCGTGCGCGCCAGGCCGCCATCACCACCGAACTGATGGAGATCATCAGCGGCGCGGAATCGTTGAAGGGTTGAAGGAAAAGCACCCATGACACAGCTTCAAAGTGGAAAGATCTCGCAGGTCATCGGTCCCGTCGTCGACGTCGACTTCCCGCCCGGCCAGCTCCCTTCGCTGCTCACCGCGCTGCGCGTCACCAACCCGTCCATCAGTGGCGAGGTCGACAACCTCACGCTCGAGGTCGCGCAGCACCTCGGTGAAAGCTCGGTTCGCACGGTGGCCATGGACTCGACCGAGGGCCTCGTGCGCGGGATGGACGTCAAGAACACGGGCGGCCCGATCTCGATGCCGGTCGGCCCGGAGTGTCTCGGCCGCATCCTGAACGTCATCGGCTCGCCCGTCGACGGCAAAGGCCCGGTGGGCGCCACGCGCTTTTCGCCGATCCACAGGGCGCCGCCGTCGTTCGTGGACCAGAGCGTCAACATCGAAGTTCTCGAGACCGGCATCAAGGTCATCGACCTGCTCGCGCCCTACCGCAAGGGCGGCAAGATCGGCCTGTTCGGTGGCGCCGGCGTGGGCAAGACCGTGCTGATCCAGGAGCTGATCAACAACGTGGCCAAGGCGCATGGCGGTGTGTCGTGCTTCGCGGGCGTGGGCGAGCGCACGCGCGAAGGCAACGACCTCTACCTCGAGATGAGCGAGAGCAAGCTCGAGAGCGGAGAGCCCGTCATCAGCAAGACGGCGCTGATCTACGGCCAGATGAACGAGCCGCCCGGTGCGCGCGCGCGCGTTGCGCTCTCGGCGCTCACCGTCGCCGAGTACTTCCGCGACGAAGAGGGCCAGGACGTGCTGCTCTTCATCGACAACATCTTCCGGTTTACGCAAGCGGGCTCGGAGGTGAGCGCGTTGCTCGGCCGCATCCCGAGCGCGGTCGGTTACCAGCCCACGCTCGGCACCGAGATGGGCGCGCTGCAGGAGCGCATCACCAGCACCACGCGCGGCTCGATTACTTCAGTGCAGGCGATCTACGTGCCCGCCGACGACTATACCGACCCGGCGCCGGCCACGACGTTCGCACATCTCGACGCCACGACCGAGCTGTCGCGCGCGATCTCCGAAAAGGGCATCTACCCCGCGGTCGATCCGCTCAGCTCGACCTCGACCATGCTCGACCCGCAGATCCTCGGCGAGCGCCACTACAAGTGCGCGCGCGCTGTGCAGCAGACGCTGCAGCGCTACAAAGACCTGCAGGACATCATCGCGATCCTCGGCATGGACGAGCTTTCCGAAGAGGACAAGCTCACGGTCGAGCGCGCGCGCAAGGTCGAGAAGTTCCTGAGCCAGCCGTTCTTCGTGGCCCAGACCTTCACCAACATCCCGGGCGCGTACGTCCCGCTCGAAGAGACGATCTCGTCCTTCGAGGAGATCCTGAGCGGCGCGCTCGACAGCCTGCCCGAGCAGGCTTTCCACCTGGTCGGCAACATCGAAGGCGCCAAAGCCAAGGCCAAGAAGCTGATGGAAGGGTGAGATGGCCGATCTTCCCACCACGCTGATGCTCGAAGTCGCTACCCCGCTCGGCATGGCGCTCTCGGTCCAGACCGATTCGGTGCAGGTGCCGAGCGTGGCCGGCGAGCTCGGCGTGCTGCCCGGCCACCTCCCCTTGCTGGCCGCGCTCAAGCCAGGCGTCTTGAGCTATCGCAAAGACGGCCAGCCGGTGCGCCGAGCAGTCGGTGCCGGCTACGTGGAGGTCAACGCCGACCGGGTGCGCCTGATCGCCGAGTTCTGCCTGGAGCGCGGACAGGTCGACGTGGAAGCGGCCCACCGGGACAAGCAGGCCGCCGAGGCTCGGCTCAAGGCGAGCAAGACCGCGGTCGCAGACCTCGAGCACCAGGAAGCACAGCGCGAGCTCGACTGGGCGGAGGCCCGCCTCTTGCTCGCCGGTGGTGCCGGAAACTGAGCGCCCGGGATTGGGGCGCCCCACCGCCTCGTAACCACTCGGCTCTTGCCTGCCGGCGCGAAGCCGATTAGCTTCCCCGGCCATGCGACGGCTGGCCCTAGCGGCATTGTGCGCGACCTTGCTCGGCGGGCTCGTCCGCCCTGCTCCTGCAGCGGCGGATCAACGGCAGGACTACATCCTGGCCGCGGCCGAAAAGGGCACGTACGCAAACCTCGATTTCGTGTTCGGCGCCCTACAGGCGGGCGTCGAGCACCGCATGCCGGTCTACGGCGGCGCCAACATGCTGACCCTGCGCGGCAGCGGCATCGCCGCCTGGCCCTTTGGCGGCGGTCAGGCCGACGTCGACATGCGCATCATCGTGCTGACGCTCGGCATGAGCGGCGGCTACAGGAGCGTGTGGCGCAACCAGACCTTCGCGCTCGGCGAGCCGCTCGACCGCAAGGAGCGCCGCGAGCGCGACGCGTCGGGCGACTTCAACACCGACAACTTCGGCTTCTGGGAAGGCCGCGCGCAGCTCGCGCTCCCGTTCAACGACTACCTGGTGTTCAACGGCACCACCGCTTGGCACATCACCGGCGCGGCCAAGCGCAGCTTCGACAACGACGCGCAGGTCGTGGACGACGGCCGCTTCGAGCGCACCGACTTCCAGCTCTTCTTCAAGCACGAGCGCTTCGGCGGGCTCGCACCGACGTTCGAGATCTTGAGCTTCCCGCTCGACAACAAATGGAAGACGCAGCTGAACTACGGCTTCATGCTGGTCACGCGCGCGGGCCTGGTGCGGCGCGACGACCTGCTCGTCTTCCAGATGATGTTCCATTCTGGCCCGATCGCCGGCGCCGGGATCGACAACCGCGCCGTGTACGGCTCGGCCGTGTGGCGCGGCCCGCTGACCTTCCTGCTCGTGTACCGCTCGACGATCGAGCTCGGCCACCACGAAAAGTAGGGTTTAGTTTACCGGGGAGTCACGCGACTCCCCGCCCGCCGAGCAAAGCTCGGCGGGACCCGGCACGACGAAGTCGGGCCGCCACGCTTCGCTCTAGCTTCGCTCCCCTCTCGCGGCGGAGCCGCGATTCACCCCTCAGCGCAGCTCAATCGTGGCTGCTGGCGTCGATCCTCTGCAGGGCTTGCTCGGCAGCGGCTTGCTCGGCTTCGAGCTTGCTCTTGCCTTGGCCGCGACCGAGCTCTGCGCCGTCGAGCCGCAGCGCGACCTCGAAGCTGCGCGCGTGCTCGGGGCCGCTTGCGGACAAGAGCTCGTAGCTCGGTGGCCGCTTGCCGCGGCTCTGCAGCGCCTCTTGCACGCGCGTCTTGAAATCGCGGGCGCCAGGTGCGTTGGCCAGCAGGTGCTGCCCGAACAACGCGCGGCATACGTCCATTGCGCGCTCAGCGCCGGCATCGAGGTACACGGCAGCGATGCAGGCTTCGAGCGCGCTCGCGAGCAGCCGCGGCTTGTCGCGGCCGCCCGAGCCCGCCTCGCCCCTGCCGAGCCGCAGCGCGGGCCCGACCGAGACGCTCCGCGCGATCCGGGCCAGACCCTCCTCGCACACCAGGTCGGCGCGCCGTCGCGTCAGCTCGCCCGCGGTCGCCTCTGGAAAGCTCTCGAGCAGCAGCGCCGAGACCGTCCACTGCAGCACCGCATCGCCCATGTACTCGAGCCGCTCGTTGTCGGTGCGAGCCAGACCCGCTCGCTCGTGCGCGAACGACGAGTGCGTGAGCGCGTCCAGCAGCAAGAGCGCATCCCGGAACTCGTGGCCCAGGCCGGCCTGCACCGCGAGCGCTGCCTCGTCGAGCTCGATCACGATCCACTCAGTTTCGCACGCGTAGGCCCTTCAAAGAAGCGCTCTGCGACGATTGTCGCGCGGATTCGGCCAGTGCGCATGACTGATTGACTCCGATGGACCCGCGGGTTAACTTGGAGTTAACCTCGTGGGCCACAAGCTCAAACGCACGATCAACGCAAAGGAGCTGCGCGCTCACCTGCCCGAGGTCGTGCTGCGTGTGCGGCGCGGCGAGCGGTTCACCGTGTTGTATCGCAGCGCCCCCGCGTTCGAGGTGGTACCGGTCGAAGACCGTTTCTCCGAGCTGCCACCTTTGAGCGAAGACTCCCTGTATCGCGCGAGCGCGGTGGGGGAGTCGTCCGATGGGCTCGGTTCCGAGGATCACGACGCCGTTCTGTACGGATCGCGCCGGTGACCAGCAAGTCGATCTTCGTGGATACGGCGGGGTTCATGATGCTTGCGGATCGCGCTGACCCACACCACGAGCGCGCGGCAGCGTTTCGCGATCGCTGGCTCGAGCGGCGTGGTCTTCTCGTCACGACCGATTTCGTGCTGGATGAAACGCTCACGCTGCTCCGGGTACGCCTGGGCCTCGACGCCGCCGAACGTTTCTGGCACCAGATCGAGGCTAGTCAACGACTGCAATGGGAGTGGATCGACCCAGAACGTGCCTCGAAGGCGCGGACGTGGTTCTTCGGCTGGCGCGACAAAGCCTTCTCGTTCACGGATTGCACGAGCTTTGTGGTGATGAAGGAGCGACGTATCAAGGTCGCCCTCACGAGCGATCACCATTTCGAGCAAGCGGGCTTCGAGAAACGACCCTGACGACCTAGAGCTGGTTGGTCACCCTGCTGTCCCGACGCACCGCGTTCCCGTAAAGCGCGGTGGGGGTGCGAGTTGACAGCTCGAGCAGCCGGAACCACCCTCGGTTCGCCTCGGAAACCGCGAAGGTGGCGAAATTGGCAGACGCGCCAGATTTAGGTTCTGGTGCCCGAAAGGGTGTGCGGGTTCGAGTCCCGCCCTTCGCACGAAAGCTCTCCGCCAGCGCTGGGCTTCACGCCGGCCTTGTCGCTCGGCAGCCTCTGGGAGCTGTGCTAGGCTCGGCCGCCGTGCTGCAATCGCTCGTGCGAACGTGGTTTCGGATCTCGGCCGCCGCTCTGGTGCTCTTGTCTGCGGTGAGCCCGGCGCTCGGTCAGAGCGATGACGACGCGCGCGCCAAGGCCAAGGCCGCGTTCCAGCACGCCGTGGCCGACTACGACGCCGCGCACTACGACCAGGCGCTCAAGGGCTTCGAGGAAGCGTATCGGCTAAGGCCGCATCCGCTGGTCGAGGTCAACATCGCCAACTGCTACGACAAGCTCGACAAGCCCGATCAGGCGATCGCGCACTTCGAGCTGTTCTTGAGCTCGGACGCGGGCTCGCCCGAGCAGCGCCAAGAAGTCACCGCCGCCGTGGAGCGGCTCAAGCAGCAGAAGCAGCAAACCGGCAAGATTCTCCTGCACGTGACGCCAGACGGCGCGGACGTGGTGCTCGATCAAGGCGAGCCGCGGCGCGCGCCGCTCGCCGAGCCGTTGATGCTCGATGCGGGCAAGCACGCGATCGAGGTGCGGCTCGCCGGCTACAAGACCGTGCAGCGCACGTTGTTCGTGAAAGGCGGGACTACGCTCGAGCTGTCGATCGCGCTCGAGCAAGAAGCTGGCGCCGCCGCGCCCGTATTGGCCGTCGCACCCGCTCCCGAGGCCGCCGCACCTGCCAAGCCCGAAGCAACGCCTGCGCCCGCGCCGGTTCCCGCCGAGCAACCTGCGCCTGCCGCGCCCGCGCCACCACCGGAACAACCGTCTCACGGTGTTCCGACGGGCGCCTGGGTCACTGGGGGCTTGGCTGGGCTGCTCGGGGTGACTGCGATCGTCACCGGTTCGCTGGCGCTCAAGGCCAAGTCCGATTTCGCGCGCTACAAGCTCGCGCGCTACGACCTCACCGCGACGAGCAACGAGAGGCTCACCGCCTACCAGGACGCACGCGATGCAGGCAACCGCGGCCGCGCGCTCGCGCTCACGACCGACATCCTGCTCGGCGGCGCCGCCGTCTGTGCGGTGGTTGCCGTGTACCTCGTGGTGCGCTCGCAACGCGAGCCAGAGCCGCAACCTGCCACCGCGCTGCTAGTCCCAGCCGTGTCGACTCACGCCGCCGGCCTCGCGCTCACTGGCGCGTTCTGAAGCAGGAGGCGTACGCCCGGGCGAAAGTCTTGCTCAACGGCGTGCACTTCGCCGTGCAAGAGGACGGTGCTCGTTTGCCACGGTCATCAAAGTGAGCCTGCGAGGCACCGGACTTGACCCGATTCGAGACCGTCGAGCAACTGTATTCCGGGAGTCCGGTGTCCTTCGGAGGGTGAGTATGATTTGCGGGCCTCGTGATTCAACTGCGGGTGCTGCGCTCGTGGCCGCGGCGCTGGCGCTCTGGGGATGCGGTGGAAGCACCGCCGGCCGCAACAGTGTGGCGGTGCCTTCGTGCGTGGTGGGCTCCGCAGTGAGCTGCACCTGCAGCGACAACCGGACCCTGACTGCGATGTGTCTGCCAAGCGGCATGGGCTACGAGCTCTGTCCGTGCGGCGCGCTGCCGGGCACCTCGGGGACGGGCGGAACCGCGCAGGCCCCGCAGAGCTCGGGCCTGGGCACCGGCGGCACCGTGGCCGCGATGGGAACGGGTGGCGCCATGATGCTAGCGACCGGTGGCGCTCGCGCGCCGGGCACGGGTGGCACAGGCGGCATGTCGGGCACGGGCGGCGCGGGCGGCTTGTCGGGCAGCGGCGGCATGGTCGCAGGCACCGGCGGCATGAGCATGACCGGAGGCACGGGTGGTGGGACGGCCGGTGCGGGCGCCAACATCAGCGGCCTCCCAGATGCCGAGCTCGACATGCTGCGCCAGACCTGCGTCGACGACATCAACATGTACCGCGCGACGCTGATGCTCACCCCGCTCAAGCGCGCGAGCGCCGCGCAAGAAGCCTGCTCGGACATGGGCGCGCAAATGGACGGCGATTCGGGTGTCGCGCACCAATCGGCGCGGGCCGGGCTCTGCCGCTCAGTCGGGCTCGGCGCAGAAGACGCGTGTCCGGGCTGGGGCGTAGGCGGCTTCACGGGCAACGCGACGGTCGCGGACGCGCTCAAGAACTGTTTGATGGGGATGTGGGCCGAGGGGCCGCCGCCTTCGGGCACGACGGTCGCGCAGTGCATCATGGACACCGCGGGCTGCTTTCAGCAGCACGGCCACTGGATCAACATGAGCTCGAGCACCTCGGGCGTGGTCGCGTGTGCGTTCTACAAGATGAAGACCGGCGCCTACTGGATGAACCAGGATTTCGCGCAGTAGCTGCGGCCTGCGCGGACGGCCGGCGCTCAGCGACGGAGCGCTTCAATCGGGTTGTCCACCGGCGCACTGAGTCGGGGAGATTCGTCTCCTGAGGTCCACAGTTGCCGCGGCGTCATGGGCCCGCATCGGTCGCGGCCGCGTCGCACCCGTCGTCGCCACCGGGCGGCCCGCCGCAGATGCAGTGGCCGGTCTGCGTCTGACACATCGACTGCGCAGGGCAATCCGCATCGGTCTTGCACAGGAAGGTGCACGTACCGACGTTCGCACGGTCCGTGCGTTCGCAGCTTTGCCCTGCAGGGCATTGGGTGTCGGACACGCACGATATCGTCGGGTGAGCGTCGCCCAGCAAGCCGTGGCTGGAGTCGAAGCAACCTGAAAGCAAGAGGAACCACGTCAGGTGTCCGCATCTCTTCGCAGCGGTCATGAGCGCTGAACCAGCAAGGCGCGTGCCATGACTTATCTTGTGAGGCGGAGCACATCCTTTGCCCTGGACCTCGCCGATAGTCGCAGGATCCGTCTGCGCTCCCCGGGTTCGAGTGTGCGGCCTGCGCAACAGAGTGTGTCGCGGTCCGCACTGTGCTGGCCAGCCCTTCGCGCCGCCTGCGCTCCGTGCCCCGGCGTCGTTGCGCCGAAACCGAGTTTCCGAGCACCGTCCCCTACCCGCTCTCGCGCCGCTATCACAGGCTGAAGTCGGCTTGCTCGATCAGCTCGACCACGCGGTGCAGGAAGCCGTTGGCGGCCACGCCGTCGACCACGCGGTGGTCGTATGACAGGGCCATGTACATCACGGGGTGAATCGCCATCGCGTCTTCGTCTTCGTGCTCGATGACGACGACGCGCTTCTTCACCTCGCCGATGCGCAGGATGCCGACGTTGGGCTGAGAGATGATCGCGCCGCCGACCATGTTGCCGAGGCGACCCGGGTTGCTGATGGTAAAGGTCTTGCCCGCGAGGTCGTCGGGGCTGAGCGTGCCATCGCGCGCCTTGAGCGCGAGCGCGTCGATCGCGCGCGCGAGCCCGCGCACGGTCAGCTCGTCGGCGTGCCGCACGACGGGCACGATCAGGCCTTCGCCGGTGTCGACCGCGATGCCGAGGTTCACCTCGCCGAGCAGCACGTACGAGTCCTCGAGCATGCGCGCGTTCATCATGCGGTGCTCGCGCAGCGCGCGCGTGGTGGCTGCGGCCACGAACGCGAGCATGGTCAGGTTCACGCCCTCGGCCTTGAGCCGATCTTTGTTGGCCTTGCGCAGCTTCTCGGTCTTGTGCAGATCGCATTCCGCAAAGGTGACGACATGCGGCGCCGTCAGCTTCGAGTAGACCATGTGGTCCGCGATGATGCGGCGGCGCCGCGACATGGGCACGACTTCGTCGCCGGGCTTTGCCACATAAGGCGGCACGCGGAACGCGCCAGAGCTGACTTGGGCACCGGGCGAAGATGCGCCTGTGGCCGCGCGTGGTGCCGGTGCTGGCGGTGCTGGCGGTGACGAAGGCGCGGCGCGAGGCTCGGGAGGCGGAGCGCTCTTGGGCGTGGCTGCGCGCAGCACGTCATCACGCGTGACGCGGCCGCCGTCGCCGCTGCCGCTGAGCTGCTGCACGTCGACGCCCTGCTCGCGCGCGAGCTTGCGCACAGACGGCGTTGTCAATGCGCCCTGTTGCGCATCGCGACCGTTGCCCGGCGCTGCAGGCGCTGGTGATGCTGCGACCGCAGTCGGTGCGCTCAGCGTTCCTGCGCTGCTTGCGCGCTGCGGTGGCGCGGCTTTCGGGCTGCGCGCTTCGGCCGCTGCCGGTCGCGCTGCGCTCGCGCCTGCGCCGGCATCGATCTCGCAGAGCGCGCCGCCCACGTTCACCGTGTCACCCTCGACCGCGAGGATCTTGGTCAGCACGCCTGCCTCCGGCGCGGGCAGCTCGCTGTCCGCTTTGTCGGTCAGGATCTCGACCAGCGGTTGATCGCGCTCCACGCGCTGGCCGACCTTCGCGAGCCACTTGCCGACCGTGCCTTCGACGACGCTTTCGCCGAGAGAGGGCATTCGAATCGTGGTGCTGGCCATGGGCTCCTCCGCGCCTGCTTCGCGCCTGCGATCTGTACCCCCGCCCGCCACCAAAGCGCAACAAGCCTGCGGGTTTGCACCACTCCCGGACGGCAGGCATGCTGTACCTCCCCGTGGCTGATCTGGAACAGCTCGCGATCAAGCGCGACCGAGGCTATCTGGTCCGGCTGATCTTGAGCCTCGCGCTCGGGGTCGCGGCGTCGGTGTTCATCTGGAGGGGGCTCACCGGCCACGGCACGACGAGCTGCGTGGCGAACGCGTTCCTCGGCCAGCAGCAACAGCCACAGACCGGAAACACGGCTGCGACGCCCAAGCCCTGATCGCAGGGCCTCGCCGGCTGCTGTGGGCCCAAAATTCTTGAGCCGTCCGACCGCGCTGGGTCGCCTACGGTATAAGGGAGTCACCGTGTCGAGCGCCTCGGGATCCACCGGCCGCAGCCATCCGCGCATGCACCTCGTGCAAGCGGCGGCGCCGACCGAACCGAGCGACGCGGAGCTGGTGCTCGCGGTACGGCAGCGGGCTTCGCTCGCGGCTGGCCGCATGTGGGACCGGTACTCGGCGCTCGTGCGCAGGATCCTCCGGCGCATGCTCGGGCCGTCGGTCGACGTGGAGGACGCGTTGCAAGACGTGTTCCTGCGTTTGTTTCGCGACATCGAAAGCCTGCGCGACCCGAGCGCCCTGCGCAGTTTTCTCATCGGCATCACGCTGCACGTGGCCCACAGCGAGCTGCGAAGGCGGCGCGCGCGGCGCTGGCTGATGCTGTCCGACGACGGCGTGGTCCCCGATCGTGTGCCCGACCAGGTCGAGACGAACAACCTGCAGGAGCGCGAAGCGTTGCGGCGCCTCTATCGTGTGCTCGATCGCGTCGGCACGCGAACCCGGACGGTCTTCGTGCTGCGCTACGTCGAGGGCCTCGAGCTCGCGCAGCTCTCGGCCGTGCTCGGGTGCTCGCTCGCCACCACCAAACGCCGGGTCGCGGACGCGGCGCAACGCGTGAGCCGGCTCGCGGTTCACGACGAGATGCTCGCGCCGTACCTCGGGGAGAAGACGTGATGCGCGTCGAAGACTCCGCTGCCCATTTCGACGCGGGTGCGAGCGAGCTCGGCCGGCTCGCGCAGCGTCTCGATGGCACGTCGACCGCTGCCGAGGACGCTGCGGGTCGCGCGCGCGTGTCAGTGGCGCTCGATGCGCGGCGCAGCGCACGGTCGCGCTGGTTGCCCGTGCTCGCGGCTGCGGTGGTGCTTGGCGCAGGCGCGGCGTTCTTGCTTTTGCGCGCGCCTGAGCGCATCGCGTACCGCGTCTCGGGGTCGGCGCTCGAGATCCACGGCGAGTGGCTCGGCGTCGCAGCCGATCGCGGGGCGGGCTTGCTGCGGTTCTCCGAGGGCACGCAGATCGAGCTCGGGCCGGGCAGCCGGAGCCGCGTCGCGGAGCTCACGCCACACGGTGCGCACGTGGTGCTCGGCTCGGGCGGACTGCGCGCGCGCGTCGTGCACCGGCCGCACACGCGCTGGCGCATCGGCGCGGGACCGTATTCGATCGATGTCACGGGCACCGAGTTCGACGTCGATTGGGCGACGCAGGGCGGCCGGCTCGAGGTGCGCCTGCACGACGGCAGCGTGGTGGTGCGCGGCCCCGCGCTGCACGAAGGGATTCGGGTCGCGGCCGGGCAGCGCTTGGTCGCGCACGCACAGACCGGCAACGCGGAGCTGTCGGGCCTGAACGACCCGCCGGTGAGCGAGCTTGCGCCGGCAAAGACGCAAGAGCGGCCGCAGTCTTCTGTACCGCAACATGTTGCGCCGAGCTGGTCGGAGCTGCTCGCGAGCGGCAACTTCGGCGGCGTGCTCGCGGCGGCTCAAGCCCGCGGGCTCGACGCGACGCTGCGCCGCGGCTCGCTCGCGGATCTGGTGGCTTTCTCGGATGCCGCCCGTTACGGCGGCGACCACGCGCTCGCTCGCCGCGGGCTGCTTGCGCAACGCTTGCGCTTTGCGGCTTCGGCCGAAGCGCATGCTGCGGCGTTCCTGCTCGGCCGCATGG
Organism: Polyangiales bacterium; assembly: GCA_044450485.1. GTDB lineage: Bacteria > Myxococcota_A > Polyangia > Polyangiales > JAFGIB01 > CAVZVA01. The sequence goes on from JBIOJD010000067.1 coordinate 12,241, forward strand.
CCGACGACGCGGGTGCGCGCGAGGACGCGCTGCGCTGGTACGACACGTACTTGCGCGAGTCGCCGCGAGGTGCGTTCGCCGCCGAGGCGCTCGGGCGTAAGCTCGTGGCCACGGTGCGCGCCGGCGACGCCGAGACGTCGCGCGCAGTCGCTGCGCAATACCTGAAGCGGTTCGCCCACGGCGCTCACGCGGCGTACGCTCGCGAGGTGCTGCAGCGTCCATGAGCGGTCGGCTCGGCGTGCTCGCGTGGTCGAGCGCGATGTTCGTGCTCGTGGGGTCGCAGGCGGCATGGGCGCAAGCAGCCCGCTCCGGTGTGGCCTTGGTGCGCACCGACTCGAGCGACCGCTTGCTGCGCGACGCCGGCACGCGCCTGCGCGCCGAGCTGCACGCCGCAGGCTTCGACGTCATCGAGGTCGACCGTGCACCGGGTGACGAGCGCGAGGGCGTCGAGTCAGCGGAAAGCAACGGCGCCGCGTTCGCGACCGTAGCGCTCAATCGCGCCCGGTCCGGGGCCTTTGCTGACGTGTGGATCAGCGATCACCTGACCGGCAAGACGGTGGTGCGCAGGCTCGAGGTGAGCGAGGCCAGCAACGCCGCGGCGGTGCTCGCGATCCGTGCGCTCGAGCTGCTGCGCGCGAGCCTGCTCGAAGTGGCTGCGGCGCCGGCGGTGCAAAATGAGCCTGCGCCCCAACCGCCCAAGGACGTGCTGCTATTCGTGGAGCCGGCGTTCGCGGAGCGACCG
>JBIOJD010000068.1:0-12942 GCA_044450485.1 Polyangiales bacterium
CCGGACGAGGCCGGCGTCTCGCTCGAGGCGATCGCACGTCTGGGCGGGCGCGTGCCTCTGCTCGGTGTCTGCCTCGGTCATCAAGCGATCGGTCAGGCCTACGGCGGCAAAGTGATCCGCGCGCCGCGATAGATGCACGGCCGCACCTCGCCGATCGTGCACGACGGGCGTGGGCTGTTTCGCGGGCTGCCGAGCCCGTTTCGCGCCACCCGCTACCACTCGCTGATCGTGGAGCGCGCGAGCCTACCGCAAGAGCTCGAAGTCAGTGCCTGGACCGAGGAGGGCGAGATCATGGGGCTGCGCCATCGCAGCCTCGCGATCGAGGGTGTGCAGTTCCATCCAGAGTCGTTTCTGACCGAGCACGGCCACGCCATGCTCCAGAGCTTCCTCGAACGGCTGCCGCTTCGCGGCAAGGGCACCCGGGTCGAGGCTGCGTGATTACGAGCGCGATAGCCGAGGCGGCGGAGGGCCGTGACCTCCCGCCGGCCATGGCCGAGCAGGTCATGGAGGCGATCTTTCGCGGCGAGGCGACGCCGGCACAGATCGCGGGATTGCTGATCGCGCTGCGCGTGAAGGGCGAAACGGCACCGGAGCTCGCTGCCGCGGCGCGCGTCATGCGGCGTCACGCGTTGGTCGTGAAGGTCACGGCGCGACCGCCGATTCTCGACACCTGTGGAACCGGTGGCGATGGCTCCGGCAGCTTCAACATCTCGACGGTGAGCGCGATCGTGGTCGCGGCCGCCGGTGTGACGGTGGCCAAGCACGGTAATCGAGCGGCGACCTCGAAGGCCGGCAGCGCCGACGTGCTCGAAGCGCTCGGGGTCGACCTCGCGATGTCGTCGGACCAGATCGGGCGCTGCATCGACGAAGTCGGCATCGGCTTCTTGTTCGCGCGCGCTCACCACCCCGCGATGAAGCACGCGGCGCCCGTGCGAGCAGAGCTCGGCGTGCGTACCATGTTCAACCTGCTCGGTCCGCTCACCAATCCGGCGGGCGCGACGCATCAATTGCTCGGCGTCGGCGATCCTGGGAAGCTCGAGGTGATGGCAGAGGCGCTCTCGATGCTCGGATCTTCTGGCGCGTGGATCGTGCACGGTCACGGCGGGCTCGACGAAGTCGCGCTCTCGGGACCGACCGAGGTGGCTGCGCTCGACGGCAAGGGCGGCGTTAGACGTTTCAGGTTGCAACCCGAGGATCTCGGCCTACCGCGCGCCGACGCGAGCGCGTTGCGGGGCGGAGACGTCGCGGAGAACGCGGCGATCGCGCGTGCGATCCTCGCGGGCGACCGCGGACCTCGCCGCGATGCGGTTCTGGCCAATGCCGCAGCTGCTTTGTGCGCAGCCAACGTGGTCGAAGGACCGCGTGAAGGCGTCGCGCGCGCCGCGGTGGCCATCGACTCTGGCGCAGCCCAGGCCAAGCTCGCTGCTTTCATCGCGTTCGGCAAGTGACGCAGCGGAGGCGTGGTGGCTGAGCCCGACTATCTGGCCGCGATCCTCGACCGCAAGCAGCGAGAGGTCGCGCGCAGGCGCGCGCATGCGAGCCTGCGGCGGGCGCAGGTTCCGTTGGAGCCCTTCGTGCACAGCCGCGCGGAACGGGCCGAGGCCGCCTTGGGCCGCAGCGCCTCGGGTCCGCCGCGCGTCATCGCCGAGATCAAGTTGCGCAGCCCAAGCGCAGGTGAGCTGCGATCCCGGTCGCGCGGCGTCGTCCAGGCCGTCGCGCAACGGTACGAGGCCGCGGGCGCGGCTGCCGTGAGCGTGCTTTGCGATGGCCCGGGCTTCGGCGGCAGTCCGCTCGATCTACGGCGCGCCGCAGGCGCCGTGGAGTTGCCGCTGCTGTTCAAGGAGTTCGTGCTCGATCCGTTGCAGGTGAGCCTCGCGCGCGAGCTGGGCGCTTCCATGGTGTTGCTGATCGTCCGCGCGCTCGAAGGCGGGCGGCTCGGGGCGCTGATCGAAGAGGTGCAGCGCCAAGGCATGGCGCCCGTGGTCGAGGCTGCCGACGACGCCGAGCTCGACCGGGCGCTCGAGAGCCGTGCGCGTATCGTGGGCGTGAACGCGCGCGATCTGCGCACGTTTCGGGTCGATCCCGACAAGGCTCGTCGTGCCCTCGCGCGCATTCCGGGCGATCGCATCGCGGTGCACATGAGCGGGATCACGAGCGCCGACGACTTCGAGCGCGTCGCCCAGTCGCGAGCGGACGCGGTGCTCGTGGGCGGAACGCTGATGCGGGCCGCGGACCCCGGCGCCCGCCTGCGCGAGCTGCTGGCGTAAGCTCGACGGCGCCGCTAAGCCTCGTTCGAGCCGGGTGGCATACTCGCTCCCATCGCAGCTTGTAGCGAGCTTCGGCTGCGACCTTCCGGCGGGAACGTGACGATGAAGGTCGCACCTTGGTTCTGCTCGCTCTGAATCTCGATCGTACCGCCATGGGCATCGACGATTTGCCGGACGAGCGCGAGGCCGATGCCTGCTCCGTGCGTGCGCTCCGAGTAGAACATGGTGTAGACGCGGTCGCGTTGGCTCGGGTCGATGCCCTGTCCCTCGTCGCGCACTTCGAGCACGGCGCTGCCGTCTGTCTTTTGCGCGGCGCTCACGTGCACGGTCGCGCCCGGTGGCGAAGCCTGGAGCGCGTTCTTCACCAGATTCCAGACCACTTGCCTCACCTGGTCTCCGTCGACGTATGCCAGTACCGGGCTTTGCGGAACGTTGCACTTCATGGCGACGTCCTTGGCTTCGGCGCGGCCCCTTCGCGCGACTTCGACCACCGCTTCGACCACGGCGCGCAGGTCGTGCTCGCTGCGCTGCGGCTCGCGGGGGCGGCCGACCTGGACCATCGTGCTCACCAAATCATCCAGACGCTCGACCTCGTCGAGGATGATGCCGAGCAGCCGGCTCTCCTCGGAGCTGAGGTGCGGTGACTCGCGCACGAGCTGCACCGAGCCCGAGATCGAGCCGAGCGGGTTGCGGATCTCGTGTGCGAGGCCAGCCGAGAGCCGGCCGAGCACGGCGAGCCTCTCTTTTTGTGCGGCGAGCTCTCGCAGGCGCGTGATCTCGCTCAGATCCTGGAACAGCACGAGCGCGCCGATCGCCGCTCCGTCGATGTTGGCGAGCGGGCTGACCGAGTAGCCGACTGGGAAGCGCGTTCCGTCGAGCCGCCGAGCGATGCCTTCGGCGCGCGTCCGTCCGCTCTCGCCATGGCTCAGATTGCCGACGAGACTGCGGACGTCGAGGTCGAGCACCGACGAGACGGATCGTCCCAACAACTGCTGATCGCCGGCGCCGAGCATCTCGAGCCCGGTCGGGTTGATGGTGCGGATGCGACCCTCGAGATCCGTGCTGAGCAGCCCAGAGGACAGCGAGCGCACGATGTCGTCGTTGAGCCGCGCCAAGGTGGCGGCGCTCGCCTGTGCGAGCTGGAGCTGTCCGCCGGCAGTGAGCAGTCGAGCCGAGAGATTGCCGGCGAGCGCGGTCACGATCAGCAGACCGAGCACGTTCAGCATGCCCGTGCGCACCAGATCCCCGATTGGAGGCAGGTAGGCGTCGAGGCGCTGATCGGGAGGCGGAGCGAGCCAACCGGAGGCCAAGCTCGCCGAGAGCAAGCCGTACAGCAGGATCGCCGCGCCGCCGGTGACCCGCGCGGAGACGGGACCCACCACCATCGCGGCCATCAGCACCGCCACGCCGTAGAGAAACGTGAAGCCGCTCGACGGTCCGCCGGTCACGTACACGAGCCCCGTCGTGACCACGAGGTCCGTGCCGACTTGCGCCAATGCGACGCGGTCACGGTGCGCAGAGCCGAGCAGCCACACCGCGAACACCAGCGATGCGCTGTAGATGATCGCGATCAAGCCGACCAGGAAGCGCGGTGTGTACGAGTCGAAGCCGCGCTTGTCCTCGAGCGCGATCAGCAGCGTGCCGCCGAGCAGGAGCGTGGCCACGCCGAGGCGCGTGCCCATGAACAGTTGCAGGCGGGTGACCGACGTGCGCTCGTCGAGCAGCCCTGCAGGCGGAGGCAGCAGAGAGCCGACGCTTGCTCCCGGCAGCGGGCTCAGCTGAATCGGACCGTTCAAGCGCTCGCCTCCGAGCGCCGGAATCGGCGCATCACTCGGCTTTGACGGCACCGGCAATGTCGAAGATCGGCATGTACATGGCGATCAGCATGAAGCCCACCATGCCGCCGATGCCGACCATCATGATCGGCTCCATCATCGCGGTGAGCGCGCTCACGGCGACGTCGACTTCTTCTTCGTAGAAGTCTGCGATCTTGTTGAGCATCTGATCGAGGGCGCCGGTCTGCTCGCCGACCCCGATCATCTGCACCACCATCGACGGGAAGAGCTTGGTCTCTGCGAGCGGCTCGACCATGGTCTTGCCTTCGGTGATGCGGTCGGCCACCGAGTTGAGCGCGGTCTCGATCAGCACGTTGCCCGCGGTCTTGGCCACGATGCGCAGCGCATCGAGGATCGGGACGCCCGACGCGAGCAGCGTGCCCATCGTGCGAGTGAAGCGCGCGACCGCGATCTTGCGCATCGTCGAGCCGACCGCGGGGAAGTTCAGCATCAGCCAGTGCCAGAAGCGCTTACCGCGCCGCGTCCGGTACGAGTACGTGATGCCGAAGAAGCCGGTGATGCCGACGCCCGTCATCAACGGAAGCTTTTCGACCATGCTGTGCGACATGCCGATCACGAACTTGGTCAGGGCGGGCAGCTTGTCGGTGCCGCCGAAGTCCGCGAACATCTTCTCGAACGTCGGCACCACCTTCGTCAGCAAGATGGTGAGCACGCCGATCGCAATGCACATGACCGCGATCGGATAGACCAGAGCGCCGCGGACCTGCCGCTGCAGCTTGACCCGCTTCTCGATGTAGATGCCGAGGCGGTTCAGGATGGTGTCGAGAATGCCGCCCATCTCGCCGGCGGCGACCAGGTTCACGAACAGCTCGTCGAAGACCTTCGGGTGTCGTTTGAGCGAGTCGGAGAACGTGGCTCCTCCCTCGACCGAGCTCTTCACGTCTTTGAGAATCGCGTTGAAGGTCTTGTTGTCGCCCTGGCTCGACAGGATGTCGAGGCACTGCACCAGCGGAAGGCCCGCATCGATCATCGTGCCAAACTGGCGGATGAAGACCACGAGCTCTTGGGGCGAGACCGGCGATCCGAAGCCGAGCTTGAAGGGCGCCGCCTTCTTGCGGATCGTGACCGGATTCAGGTTCTGGGCCTTGAGCCGCTGATCGACCGAGTCCTTGTCCTCGGCGTCCATGACGCCCTTGCGCATCTCGCCCGTGCGCGCGCGCGCTTCCCAGACCCACTCAGCCATGGCTCACCGCCCGGCCGACACGCCGTCGGCGCGCCATCGCACTTCGCGCAGTGAAGAATCGGACTCTCATCGGATGGCCTGACTCGGTCATCGGGTCGCAGAGCGAACGTCGCGGGCTCTGCCAACAAGCAGTGTACCTGATGGCAAACGAAGGGGTCAAAAGCGAGACCTGCATGCTGCCTACGAGCAAGCGCGTGTACGCCCCTGTACCCGCTATCTGCGGCCGCGTACCGCCCCGATGATCACCGGTAGGGATTCAGCAGCAAGTCGTTGGGGGGAGCTGGCTTGCGCGGCTTGTCGGGGCCGGGCTTGTCTGCCGCAGCGGCAGTCGGCTTCTTCACGGCAGGCTCGCGGGCGGTGCGCATGCGAGCTTCTTCGCCACGTGGGCTCCGAGCGGGGGAAGCGCTGACCGCGGGCTTGGACGGCTTGGGTCCCGGTTGCGCTTGGCTGGGCGCAGTCTCTGGCGACGCTGCGGGCGTTGGGACCGCAGCCGCGCTCGCCGGCGAAGGTTGAGCTTCGGCTTGCGTGGGAGCCTGCACACTCGTCGGGGGCTGCGCTCGCACGCTGGGCTGCTCGGCCTGTTCGGTGCTCGGGGCGAGGGGCGAGCTCTGCACGGGCGGAGGCTCGCCCGGCCGCAGCAAGGCGAAGACAGCGACTGTCACGAGCAGCGCGGCCACGACCCCGAGTGTCCAGGGCACCCAGTTGGGGCGTTGCTTCGGTGGAATCGCGCTCTGGGACGGTGCCGGGACTTCGATCGGAGGCGGTGCGGCGATGGCAGGAGCGCGGGGTGGTGCAATTGGCGGGCTCTCCGCGGCCTGGGGCGCGGCCCCCGTCATTTCATTCACGGGGGCAGAGCCGATCTCGGCGATCGCCGAGCGGATGAGCGCGCTGTCCCGCTCGATCTTCTCGGCGGCGTACTCTCGAACGAGCTTCGCGACTGCGCGTTGATTGGCGAGCCCGCCAAGCGTTTCCGCGCGCTCCTCGATCGCCTCCGCGAATTCCTCCGCGGTCTGGAAGCGCTGGGCCGGGTCGCGGGCGAGCCCCATCTCGAGGACGTGATCGAACGGCGCGAGCGAGGGGTCGACCGCGGAGGGCATCGGAATCGGCTCGATGCAGATCTTGTTGAGCGTCGCCGCCTGGTTCTCGGCGCGAAAGAGCCGCCGCCCGGTCAGCGACTCCCAGAGGATGATCGCAACCGAGAACAGATCGGAGCGCTGGTCGGCTTCGCCCGTCGAGGCGTGCTCCGGCGCCATGTACGCGAGCTTGCCTTTGAACTGCCCTTGACGCGTCGTGCTCAACCGCACCTCGGCCTTGGCCACGCCGAAATCGGTGATGCGCGCAATGCCGTCGGTGCTGACCATGATGTTGTGTGGCGACACGTCGCGGTGCACGAGGTTGATCCGCCGGCCACTCTCGTCGGTGAGATTGTGCGCCGCGGCCAAGCCCTCGAGCGCGTCGACCACGATGCGCAACGCGACAGGCGGCGGGAGCTTGGTGCCGAGCTTGTAGGCCTTCTGCAGCAACGCACCGAGGTGATCGCCCTCGATGTAGTCCATCACCAGGTAGTAGCCGGCGTCCTGCGTGTCGCTGATGTCGATCGTCGGCACGACGTTCGGGTGGCGGATGCGCGCAGCCAACCGGGCCTCGTCGAGGAACATGGTGATGAACTCTTGCTCGTGCGCGAGGTGCGGATGCAGCACCTTGACCGCGAACAGCCGCTCGAAGCCTGCTACGCCCAGCGCTCGGCCGACGTACACGGCAGCCATGCCGCCCGAGGCCAACCGCGCCAAGACTTCGTAGCGGCCCAGGCGGCGCCCCGACAAGCTGGTGCTGAATGGATCGGGCAGCGCTGTGGCCGAGTCGCTCAAAACCGCCCTTTCATCGCTGCCGCCAGCCCGCGATCCGTCGGTGCGATGCCCAGGCTGAGCTCGGGCTCCGCCGGTGTGTTGGCCGACGACTTACCCGACCAGTCGGTGAGCAGCGCCGCGATGACGGTCGTGGCGGCCGCGGCCGCTCCGGTCGCGATCCAGAACACGGTGGTGCGCGTTTCCTTGGATTGGCCGGAATCGAGCTTGCTCTTGGCGTCCGCGTACAGGGTTTCGCACTTGGTGGGCGTGTTCTTGACGCACTGGTTGTACTTGTTGGCCGCTGTCTCGTAGGGAGTCACGCCCGAGCTCATGTCGATCGTCGAGACGATGCTCGCGATTAGCAACGCGCCGGTCACGCCGGCACCGATGAAGGTGAAGACGGGCTTCAATGGCTTGCCGCCTTCCGCGTGAGCCTCGACCGCGCCTCCAGTCGAGCCGTCTTCGCGCGGTGGCGGCGGCGGTGGAGCGGTGAAGGACAACGTCTTGGTCTCACCGGCGCGGCCGCTCATCTGGGACTTGCGCTCGCCCGTCTCGAAGCCAGCCGTGACGGTGTGCTCGTCGCCTGGATCGACGAAGAACGAATTGCGCTCCTGCAGCGTGCCGTCGACGTCGAGCGTGCAACCGTTGCAGCTGACGTCGACCCGCACGAGCTGGCCCGAGAGCTGATCGAGCACACCTTGGCCGACTTGCTGAGCTGACGGCTCGCTGCCGTACTCGGTCGTCAGGCGCAACGCGAGCGTCGCGGCACGCGCGTTGTGGCCCGCTTGTTGGTGGGCGCGCGTGGCTTGAATCAGCGCCGGCGCGGCTGGCGACATGCGATTCGCGGTCTCGAACCACTCGGCCGCCTTCTCGTAGTCGCCCGCGACATAGGCTGCGGTCCCTTGGTCGTAGGCCTCCGCAGCCGCTTGCCGTTGCCTCGCGTCGGATTGCTGAGCGCGAGCAGTCAACGACGCCGCAGACGCACTCAGCACGACGAGCCAGGGGACGATCCGAGCAAATTGCATAAACTCCACCGCACCCCGCCTGGCCGAATGACCCAGGGTCGCGAGAACTCGGGCCCCAACATACCGAATTCCCATGCCATTTGTTAACCCAGCGGCAAAGCGGGGGACGAGCGGAACGGGGTCGGCCCAGGCCCGGCCGGGCAAGTAGTGGAAATCAGTGACTATCGTGGCCGGGTGCGCACCCGGCCATACACGCGGTCCCAGCGGCCTTTCGAGGGTCTTCCGATCGTCAGCGCGCGTGTGTCCCGTGGCGCATCATCGCCTCGAGCTCGTCCGGCTCCTGGGAGCGGGCCACAGCTTCCTCGCGGGTCACGAGCTTGCGCGAGCAGAGATTGAACAGCGATTGGTTCATCGTCTGCATCCCGCTCACGGCCTGTCCGGTCTGCATCGCCGAGTAGATCTGGTGGATCTTGTCCTCGCGGATGAGATTGCGGATCGCCGCGTTGGGCACCATCACCTCGAGCGCCAGGCTGCGGCCTGCACCTTCGGCGTTCGGAACCAGAGATTGCGTGCACACGCCCTGCAGCACGAACGACAGCTGCGCGCGGATCTGCGACTGCTGGTGCGACGGGAATGCATCGACCAGGCGATTGATCGACTGCACCGCGCTGTTCGTGTGCAGGGTTCCGAGCACCAGGTGGCCGGTCTCGGAGATGGCGAGCGCGGCCTCGATGGTTTCGAGGTCGCGCAGCTCGCCGATCAAGACTACGTCCGGGTCTTGGCGCAGCGCGTAGCGCAAGGCCTCCTTGAAGCCCGTGGTGTCGGTGCCGACCTCGCGCTGATTCACCACCGAGAGCTTGTTCGGGTGCAGAAACTCGATCGGGTCTTCGACGGTCAAGATGTGATAGCGCCGCTCGGCGTTGATCTTGTCGATCATGGCGGCGAGCGTCGTGCTCTTGCCCGAGCCCGTAGGGCCCGTGACCAGCACGAGGCCCGATGGGAGCGCGGAGAGCTGCGCCACGACCGGGGGCAGGCCGAGCTCGTCGAACGAAGGGATCTTGAACGGAATTTGTCTGAAGACGCCCGCCACTGCGCCTCGCTGCACGAACAGATTGGCGCGGAAGCGGGCCAGGCCCTTGACGCCGAAGGACAGGTCGATCTCGTTCTTGCGCTCGAAGACCACCTTTTGCTCTTCGCTCAGCACTGAATAGCAGAGGTGCTTGGTGTCGACCGGCGTGAGATGCGCGGTCTTGAGCGGCAGCAGCGACCCGTCGATCCGCAGCTGCGGCGGCGTGGCCGTGGTGATGTGCAGGTCCGACGCGCCCTTCTCGACGACCGCGCGCAGCAGTTGGTGCAGGCTGAGCTGGATCGGCTGGTTCGGCGCGTTCATCGTGCAGGCGACGTGGCGCCAGGAATCTCAGGTTACGCACCCCATGCGCGCAGTGCTAGAGCGCACTTCACGATGCGTGAAACGCTGCGCGTCAAATCTCCACCTTTGTCCACAGTCGCCTACGCAGGAAGGCGCGCGCGCGGTCGGAGCGCGTCACGAGCTGCGCGGCCGAGCTGGCAGCCAGCAGCTCGCCCTCGAGGCCGAGACCGGGCGCGACTTGCTGATTGGCCAGGAGCAGCCCGCGCAGCGGGGTCCGTACCGGCATCGCGCACACGCTGAGCGCCGTCGTGACCGGAAACGCGTGGACGGCCGACATGGTCCGTGGACCGCGACGCTCGGGGGGCTCCGTGCCCGGCAAGAGGCTCGGGTCCCGTGCCCAGGGTTTGCGCCCGTCATGGGGCGAATCGAGCAACAGCAGGTGCTCGTGCAGAAACGGCACGACTGCAGCGAGCGCCCCGACCACGCGCTCGCGAACCTCGTCGAGCGATCCGTCCGGCTCTTCCACCCAGCGCGCGGGCAGCAGCGCTTCCACGCACAACAGCTCGTTGCCGTCGCCGAGCGCCGAGCGCTCGATGTGCAGCAAGTTCTCGGCCTGCAGCGGCTTGTCGGCGTCGCCCACGCGAAACACGTCGCGCTTCATGCCTTCTGGAACGCCGGCGGCGCCGATCACGGCGTTGAGGGTGTAGCGGTAGAAGCGTGGCTGCGGCTCGCCGAGGCGCTCGAACATCTCCTCGAACGGGCTGCGGTCGCTCAGCAAGCGCTGCACCGATGCGACGTCGACGCCCGCGATGACGTTCGCGGTGCCGACCTCCTCGTCGGAGCCGAATAGCCGCACTGCGGCCACGCCCGAGCGCCGGATCTCGATGTGGCTCGCACGCTCGAGCAGCCGCACCTGGCCGCTGTGGGCGCGGATCTTCTGCAGCAGGAGGTCCGCGAGCGCCGCCATTCCGCGGTCGAGCACGAGCCCATCGCCACAACGCGCGCTCCACAGTCTACTGAGCTGCAGCTCCGTGACGGCGCTCGGGTCGCAGTTTGCCGCGAACGCGACCGGGCCGAGCACCGCAGCGCGAAAGGGGTGCGCGTCCGCGAGCTCGCTCAGCAACTTGCCGCCGCTTCCGTCCCGACCGAGCTCGAGCCGGGCCGCGAGCCGTGCGAGCTCGCGGCGCTCGCGCAACGACTCGGGCGGAAACACCAGCTCGCGCTCGAACAGTGCGTCCGTGGCTCGGGCCCGCGCCTCCGCGTGGCGGCAAAAGTCGAGGATCGGCCGTTTCACCTCGGGGAACTCACGCTCAATCTGCGGCTCGAGCGCGGTCTCGCTGGCGGCCATGTCGAAGCGATGCTTGGGCAGCGCGACTTGGAACGAAGGCTCGAGCGCTCGCGACATGCGCCGCAAGCTTTGGCTGAGGCCGAGCTCGGCGAAGATGCGGCGCGCCAGCGGCGCATGGCTGCCGGTCAGCGTGAAAGGCCTGCGCGGAACACGGTAAGGCCCGAGCGCGTAGTCCGCACGCTCGGTCTGCTGGCCGAGGACGGCGACCCGAAAGCCTTGCTTTGCGAGCAGCGCAGCGCAGGTCAGCGGCGCGAGGTCCGTCCCCAGAACGACGACATCGTAGTAGCTCGAGCTCACGAACGAAGGGCGCCGAGCAGCGGCGAGACGAGCATAGCACCGTCGTCGAACGCGGGCTCGGCCACGCGTAGCTCGCCCCCGAGCGTGACCTCGCCGCTCGCAATGGCGTGGATCACCGCCGGCAGGAGCTTGTGCTCTGCGCCTTTGATCCGCGCGTGCAGCCGCTCGGCGTCGTCACCCGGGAGCACGGGCACTACCGCTTGCGCGATGATTCGCCCGCTATCGATCCCGTCATCGACCAGGTGCACCGTGCAACCGCTCACGCGGACCCGCGCGCGGACAGCCTGGGCGGGTCCGTCGACGCCGGGGAAGAGCGGCAAGAGCGAGGGGTGCACGTTGATCACGCGCCCTCCGAAGCGCTGCACGAAGGATTTGTCGACGAGCTTCATGAATCCCGCGAGCACCACGAGCTCGGGCCGATGAGCGGCGGTTGCGTCGGCGAGGGCGCGGTTCCAGTGCTCGCGGTCTGCGTGATCTTTGAGCTTCACGACGCTGCGGGCGATGCCACGTGCGCTGGCGTGCTCGAGCCCGGCCGCGGAGCCGCGATCGCTCAGGACCGCACACACGCGGGCATTGCAGCGACCTGTGTCGATCGCTTCGAGGATCGCGCCGAGATTGCCGCCCGCGCCAGAGATCAGGACCGCGATCGGGAGCGCCACGGGTCAGCGCCCTTCGATCCGGATGCGCTCCGGGTCGGCTCCGACATCGATCACGCTCCCGATCACATGAGGTCGTTCACCCGCACGCTCGAACGCGGCGAGCACGGGCTGCGCGCGATCCGCGGCGACGACCGCGACCAGGCCGATTCCTTGGTTGAAGGTCGCGTACATCTCGTCGCTCGCGACCGCGCCGAGCTCCGCGATCAGATCGAAAATCGGAGGTCTGTGCCAGGTGCGCGGATCGAGTCGTGCGCCCAGACCTTCGGGCAGCACGCGCGGGAGGTTGCCGGGCAGGCCGCCGCCGGTCACGTGGCAGTAGGCTTTGACACCGCCTTCGCGCAAGCCCGCGAGCGCGGCCTTGCAGTACATGCGCGTCGGCCGCAGCAGCGCATCTACGAGGCGTTCTCCCAGCCGAGGCACGGTGTCTTCCAGCTTCAGCCCCGCGTGCTCGAGCAAGACCCTGCGTGCCAGAGAGAACCCGTTCGAGTGCAGCCCGTCCGATGCGAGCCCGATCACGGTGTCGCCGGGTCGAACGTCGGCGCGTGGCAAGAGCTCGGAGCGTTCCGCCACGCCCACCACGAACCCGGCCAAATCATATTCGCCCGGCAGGTACATGCCCGGAAGCTCCGCGGTCTCGCCCCCGAGCAGCGCGCAGCCCGCGCGGCGGCAGCCTTCGGCGATTCCTTCGAGCACGCGCGTTGCTTGCTCGACGTCGAGCTTGGCGGTGGCGAAGTAGTCGAGAAAGAACAGCGGGCGCGCGCCGCTCGTGACCACGTCGTTGGCCGACATGGCGACCAGGTCGATGCCGACCGTATCGTGTCGATTCGCCGCGAAGGCGATCTTGAGCTTCGTCCCGACTCCGTCGGTGCCGGACACGATCACCGGATCGCGCATGCCGCTCGGCAGCGCGCACAGGCCCGCGAATCCGCCGATGGACGCGAGCACTTCCGGGATCGCCGTGGTGGCCGCCAGCGGCTTGATCCGGTCGATCAAGCGATCGGCCTCTTCGATGTCGACGCCGGCCTCGCGGTAGGTCAGCCCCATCTCGCGGCGCAACTTAACGGATGGTTAGACCGCGGTCAACGCGATGGGCTTGGGTCGCAACAGGTGTAGCCGCGTTGTGCGGCGACGCGAGAACGAGGGAGCGAAGC
>JBIOJD010000069.1:0-12888 GCA_044450485.1 Polyangiales bacterium
CGCACGCGTGGCTCGCCGTGCTGCTTTGCGGCTGCTCCGCGTTCGCGCAGAAGAGCGACTATTTCGACTACCGTGCCGTGCGCATGGAGCGCGACGACGCGAGGCGCCTGATCGCGATGCAGCGCTACGTCAGCCGTCATCGCGGCGGGCGCTGGTACGAGGAGGTGCAGCGCGAGCGATTGCAACGCGACCAGACGCAGTTCGAAGCGGGCAAGTCGGATCGCGCCGGTCTCGAGCTCTATCTGGCTGCGTTCCCGGACGGTGTCTTCGTCGGCCAGGCGAAGTCGCGGCTGGCCGCGATCGACGTCATCACGCGTCGCAAGCAGGACGAAGCGCTACGCGCCAAGCGTCTCGACGAGGAGCGCAAGCGTCAGGAAGCCGAGCTCAGCCGCACGTGGGTGACCCGCTTCTTCGGCTACTGGGTCAAGACCTTGATCGGGCTCTCGAACTGGGGCGAGCCGATCGAGCGCGTTGCACACGGCAACCCCGAGTTCTCTCGCGCGTTCGGCCGCCCGCCGCGTCCGCGCTGCACTGCGAACGAATGCGTCAAGTACTACGAAAGCCAATACGCGGTGCCCGTGCCCGGAGGCACCCGGCTCGAGCGGTCGATGAGCCTGCTGCTGCGTTTGCGCATCGACCAGGGCCGCGTGGTCCGCGCCGAGCTGCTCTTGCCTTCGCTCGGCTTCTCGCGTTGGGCCGAGGTCGAGGAGCGCAGTGCAGTCGTCGATGGCGACGAGGAAGGACGGCAGCGGGCGGTTGATTGGGCGCTCGCGCGGATCGCGGGCGTGCTCGACGTGGTGGCGCGTGATCGCAAGCCGCTCCCGGCTTACGTCCTTCGGGAAATCCCACGGCCCGAGCTCGCCGCGAACGGCGAGCTCGTCGACACGACCGCGGTGGACCCGAGCGCGCCTGCAAACCGGATCCAGGGCGAAGCGCCGAGCGCTCCGGAGCCGACCGTAGAGCAAATGATCAAGCCGACCGCCAAGGACCAAGCACCCGACATCGAGATGGCGCCGTTGCAGGTCGGGCCCAACGGCGCGTCCTCCGGCGGAACGGCAGCCGTCGCACCCGTGCCGACCCAGCCTGCACCCGCGTCGAGCGGGGAAGTGCTCGAGATGGCGCCACTCGCAGTGCCGCAGATGGGTGCCGGGCAAGCAACTGAAGCAGCTGCGTCGCCGCCGCCGGACGCGGGCGCGGTCGCACCGAACACTGCGCCTGCGGCCATAGCGGCTCCGCCACGCGTGCAGGCGTTCCAGTTTGGAGCGCTCCAGATAGTCCTGTTCGCGGCGGGGGCAGGTGCAGCCGCGCCCGCCTATGATGGTCTTGCTCTGGAGCTGGTGCCTCCGGCCGCCGCGAAGCCCGGGACCAAGGACAAGGGGGGCAAGCGCGGACCCAAGCCCGTTGCCAGCAAGGCTTCGGTCGGCGCAGCAGCCCCAGCCGGGCATTGACCCCGGCGCGGCGGGGGGACATAGTTTCACGCGATTTTGAACGATCCGATGGTCGAGTCATCGCAATGATCCCGGCTGCCCCGTTTCAGGCCCTGCAGCACGTTGCTCGCAGCCACTCTTCGGCCCACAGCGCCGGAGAATACATGCGTGAAATCAATGAGTTGTTGGCCAATTCTCTGCCGGCCGTAGAAGCCGCGGTGCAGGCCGCGACCAGTGGGCCCGCAGAGGTGCGCGAGGCTTCGGCGCATCTGGTTGGCGCAGGCGGCAAGCGCGTTCGGCCGATCACCGCCTTGCTCATGTGTCGAGCATGCGGAGGCGAGCCTGGTCGCGTGATTCCGCTCGCGGCCGCCGTCGAGCTGATCCACTCGGCCACGCTGCTGCACGACGACGTCATGGACGAGGGCGAAGAGCGCCGGGGCCGGCCAGCGAGCCGCGTGCTCTGGGGCAACCTCGTCAGCGTGCTCTCGGGCGATTTGTTGCTGACCGCGGCGCTGGATCTCGTGCAAAAGGCATCGGTCGAGGGGGCGATGGCGGACACCCTCGTGACCATGCGTGCACTGGTCGGGGGAGAGGTCGCGCAGCTCAAGGCGCGCGGACGGGACGACCTGGGCATCGACGGCTACCTCGAGATCGCCGCCGGCAAGACGGCCTCGCTGTTCGCGTGCGCCTGTCGCTTCGGCGCGCGTGGCGCGGGTGCGACGGAATCGACGATCGAAGCGGCCGGTCGCTTCGGCGAGCACGTCGGTGTCGCGTTTCAAATCGTCGACGACGTGCTCGACCTCGAGGGCGTGCCCCACGAGGTCGGTAAGCGCCTCGGCCACGACCTGGCCGAAGGCAAAACCACCTTGCCGCTGGCGCTCGCGTTGCGCCAGGCAGCCGCCGAGCTGCGTCCGTTGTTGGTCGACGCACGCGCCGGTGACACGCTCGCCGCGGCGAAAGTCTCGCGCGCACCCGCGGTGCGCGACGCTTGCGTGGAGGCGCGCGCATTCGCCGCGGAGCGTACCGAGCTCGGGTTGCGTGAGCTCGACGCGCTGCAGCCGGGTCGAGAGCGCGAGTTGCTGCGCGCGCTGGTGCGTGGTCTGATCGAACGCCGGGTCTGAACGCGCATGGAGCAAGCACCCGACGACGACCATGTGTCGGCCGACTCGCTGTGGGAGAGCGAGCGCATCGTCAGCGACTCGGTCGGCCGCTTGATGGAGCTGTGGGGGTTCAAGCGCAACATGGGGCGTGTCTGGACCGTGCTGTACCTCGCGGATCAGCCGCTGACCGCCGCGCAGCTCCGCGATCGCTTGCAGCTTTCGAGTGGCGCGGTATCGATGACGCTCGCCGAGCTGAGCCGATGGGGAGTCGTGCGCAAGAGCTGGGTGCAGGGCGATCGGCGAGATTTCTACGAGGCCGAGGCCAACGTTTGGAGAATGATCTCGCGGGTGATGCGCGAGCGAGAGCTGAGCGAGATCGCCCTGGCGATCGAATCGTTCGAGGACGCCCTCTTGTCACTCGACCGCAGGGCCGAGCGCGAGGGCGCCGGCGGAAATCGCATGCGGGTGCAGCGCGAGCGCATCGAGCGCCTGCTCGAGCTCGCGCGCATGGGCCGCAGCATGTTGGACGCGCTGATCAGCAACGCGCGCCTGGACGTGAGCTGGTTGCCGCGTTTCAGGCTCGGCAAGACGCCCTGAGCCGTGCGGCCGGCTGCGGTCTGCCCGCGGCGCGTGCGAGCGCTATGATGACGCACCTGGGGGGCCATTGAATTCCGACCAAGAGCCCGCGCAAGAGGATGATGGCGCCGAAGAGCGGCTGATCGTCGCCGGCACACTGCGCGCCTTCGTTCGCGGCATGATCCCGATCACGCTGCTCTGGGCCGTCGTGTACTCGTTGTCCGTGCCCCCGCACGCGCTTCGTACCTGGGTGCAAACCAGTGCATTCACCGGGATCGGCGTGCTCGCGCTGCGCTTCTTGCGGGTGGGGCGCGCGCAAGCTGCGAGCTGGTTGATGCTGGGCTCGACCCTGTTCGTCGTCACCGTGTCGGTCTTGAGTGGAGGCGGCGTGCTGGGGCCGGCGTACGCCTCGTTCTCGGCGATGATCGTGCTGGCAGGGGTCACGCTCGGGAGCGGAGCTTCGACCTTCGTCACGCTCTTCTCCGTCGCGGTGGGAGCCGTCTGCTTGAGGCTGGCGAGCCTGGGCAGGCTGCCTGGGCCCGTGGGTCCGAACGCGGCGCTGTCGGCGTGGCTCGCGAGCTGTCTGGTGTTTGCGACCGTGGCCACGCTGCAACAGCTGTTCGCGCGCACGGCACGCAACAGCTTGGCGCGAGCCCGCGCGGAGAACGAACGGCGCCGAGTCGCCGACCGTGCCCGGGAGGAGGCGGCTGCCGATCTCGAGCGCGCGCACGCCGCGCTCGAAGCCAACGAGCGCCGCTATCGGGGGATGTTCGAGTCGGCGCCGGTGGCGCTGTTCGAGGTCGACTTGTCGCGCCTGCCTGCTCTGCGGCAGCGCTTCGAGACCCAGCATCCGGGAGAGGCTCTTTCGAGCGCGATCTCCAGCGACCCGGAGCTGATCGACGCGCTCGCGTCCGAGCTCCGGGTGCTCGACGCAAACGCGCAAGCCGTGCGGATGATGGAGGCACCGAACAAGCAATCGCTGGTCGGTTCCTATCGAGATCTATTCGTGCCCGAGAATCGCAGGGAGGTGGTCGCGCTCGCGGTTGCGTTGGAGCAGGGGAACCCGTCGGCAGAGCAGGAGCTCGTGTTGCGCACCGCGCGCGGTCGCCAGCGCCGCGTGCTGATCGTCGCCCGGCGCGAGCCCTCGCCGGCGCCGCTCGAGCGCATCGTGGCCAGCGCCGTGGACGTGACCGAGCAGCGCAAGCTCGAAGAGCGCACGCGTGCGGCTCAGCGGATGGAGATGATCGGGCGCTTTTCCGGAGGCGTCGCTCACGACTTCAACAATGCGCTCTCCGTGATCACGTCGTGGATCGACCTGCTGCGCCGGCCGACTTTGGACGAGCGCGTGCGTGCAGAAGGGCTTGCTGCGATCGCCACGAGCGCACGCAGCGCAGCCCAGCTCACGCGCCAGCTCATGTCGATTGGCCGCAGGGACGTGCGCGCGCCCCGTCCGACTTCCCTGACCGAGGTGATAGACGAGGCGCTGGCCACGGTCTCGCGCCTCCTGCCCTCGGACGTACGCGTGGTCGTCGAGCACGGCACCTTCGCGCTGGCAATGGTCGACGAGGCACAGCTTCACCAAGTCCTGCTCAACCTCGCGATCAATGCGCGAGATGCGATGCCGGAGGGAGGCACGCTCGAAGTGCGCACACGGTTGGCGCCTCCCGAGAGCGTGTCCGATTTGGCGGCGGGCCGTGGCTACGTGGAGCTCGCCGTGCGCGACACCGGTCTGGGGATGGACGCAGCGACGCGCGAGCGGATCTTCGAGCCGTTTTTCACGACCAAGGGGGAAGGGCGGGGCACCGGCCTGGGGCTCGCCACGGTTCACGCCATCGTCACGGACTCGCAAGGCAAAATCACGGTCGAAAGCGAGCCCGGTCGAGGCGCCCTGTTCCGAGTCTATTTGCCAGTGGCGGAAGGCGACCTCGGCGCGGAGCCGCAACCTCCGAGCATCGACGTAGAGAGCGCACCGCACGGAGCGGGACGCAGGGTCCTTCTGGTCGAGGACGAAGAGGCGATGCGCGAGGTCATGGTGCGCGTGCTGACCGACGGAGGCTACGAAGTGCTCGACGCGAGGGACGGCGAAGAGGCGCTCAGGCTGGCGCGTGCCAGCGGAGGTCCTGTGCACGTGCTCTGCACCGACGGGATTCTGCCGGGCTTGCGGACCGACGCCCTGATCGCGCAGTTCCGTGAGCTGTATCCGCAAGCACGCGTGCTCGTGTGCTCCGGACACTTGCAAGAGGATCTGGTGAGGCGGCGCATCGCAGAAGGCGAGTGCGCCTTCGTGCAGAAGCCGTTCAGCGCGGACGAGCTGCTGCGCGCGGTAGGTGAGCTGGCGCCGCCTGAGGTCGAGTACACTCGGTAGAGATGAGATCTGCGCGCCTACGCGCTCTGGCATTGTGCGTCGTGCTGGCCGCAGCGGCAGCGCCCGGCTTGCTCGGGAGCTGGGTCTACGACGACCAGATGATGCTGAGCAACCCAGCCTACGAGGGGCTCGGCGCACTACTGCGGGTGCCGCGGCAGGACTCGAACGCATACGCTCCGAAGCGCTACGGTGGTCCAGCGCCCGATGCAACGTACCGGCCGACGACCATGCTGACGCTGGTCGCCACACACGTGCTGTCTCCGCACGCGCTCGCGCACCACCTGGTCGGCCTGGCCTTGCACCTGCTGGTCGCTTGGCTGCTGTTTCTGGCGCTGTGTGTTCGGACGCCCAGAACCGCAGCGCTCGTGGCAGCCGCATTCATGCTGCATCCGGCTGGCGTCGAGGCGTGGGTCTGGATCAACGGACGCTCCGACCTCGTGGCAGGGGCGGTGCTCGCGGCTCTGGCGGCGCTGCTCTCCAGTGACCGCAGGCCGCTGCTCGCGATCGCGACGCTCGGCCTGCTCGGTGCGGGCGCGAAGGAGCCCTTTTTCATCGCGGCGACGGCCTTGACCGTTTCTTACGCGTTCGATTCCCGAGCGGCGGTTGCGCGGCGGCGGTCGGCCTGGACGGAGACCGCGGTGCTCGGCGTGGGCATGGCGGCGCTTTGGCTGGCTCGCGCCGCGCTCGTGCCGACGCGTGTTGCATTTGCCGCCGGTGGAAACGCGCTCACAGACGTGGGTCTGCTCGGCACACTCGGCAAGGAGTTGCTGACGGCCGCCGATCATCTGCTGCTCCTGCGCAGCGAGCCCATGCTCGCGCTCGCGTCTCTGACCGTCCGTGGGCCGACGATCGCCGAGGTGGCGGCGGGAGCCTTGGCGCTTCTCGGCATCGGCTTGCTGGTGCGCGCTCGTGACCTGCGCGCGCTCGCGCTGGTGGGTGGGGCAGTGGCGACGCTCGCACCCACCGTGGTCCTGTCGCGCGCGCTGTGGTTGGGCTTCGACCGCTACCTCTACATGCCGGCGATATTGCTCGCGCTCACGGTTGGTCCGTACCTGGAGCGAGCCAGCGAACGCCTCGATCATATGCGCTGGCCCGGGCTCGCGAGCAGAGCTCTGCTGGGGGTCGAGGCGCTCGTGCTGTTCACGGCTGCGAGCAGCTACAGGAGCGACGCGACCTTTCATCGTGCGATGCTGCTGAGCCGTCCCAACGATGCCTCGCTCTACGCTTACGAAGCGCTCAGCGCGGCGCGAATGCGTAACCCGGAGCTGGCCCATGCTCTGCTCGACGCCTTTCCGAAGCCGCCGTGGCCCGAAGCCGTGATCGTGCCGCTCATCACCACATCCAGAGCCCTCGGCGACCCGGTTTGGCTCGAGCGTGCGATCAGCTACGGCGAAGCGCGTTTTCCGGGAAGCGCGCTGGTTCGAGCACACGCGATGGTGTGGCACTTCGAGCACGGCGACGATCCGGCGGCGCTGCGTCTCGCGGCGAGCTTTTCGTCCAAGGACGTCACGTGCGCCGAGGTGGCGCGCCAGGTGGCCGTCTGGGCACGAAAGGCTCCCGAGCCGCGCCGTGTTGCGTGGGTCGCGGCCGCCCAGCAGGTCCGCTGCCGGTAAGGGGAGAAACCGCATATCTCTAAGTTGGCCCTACATCCTTACTTCGCAGAAGATATATTATGTCAACTACAGATGTGGGGACAGCCGGACAGCCGGGAGCTGCTCGAGCGGCTGCCACGGATCCGCTCAATATGTGAAGGCGTAGAGCCGGCCGGCGTTGCTCAGCATGAAGCCGCGACGGCCTTCGATGACCGGCGGCGCCGTGACGCCGTGGCCAGTCTCGAGCCTGCCGATCTCGCGGCCATCGGCCAACGCGAGCGTGAGCAGCGCGCCCAGGGATTCGGCCACGTACACGCCGTCGCCGTGGACCTCGGCTCGTCCCGGCGCTCCACGTGCGACCTTGCGCTGCCAGCGCAGCGTGAGGTCCGGCAGGTCCAGGCACAGCACGCCGCGCTCGGCCGACGAGACCAGCAACGCATCCTGCGCCGCGGTGATCGCGGTCACGCCCTTGAGCACGGTCTCACGCGCACGCACCGTTCCCGACGAGAGCTCGAGCCCGAACAAGCCCGAAGAGAACGAAGCCACGTACACGACGTCACCCACGACGGTCGGCGTGGTGTCCACGTCCACGAAGTGGCGCGAGTCTAGCTCTTCGATGTCGGCCGAGGTATCGACCGACCACAGCAGCTTGCCGTCGCCCGCATCGAGCGCCACCACCTCGCCGTCTCCGAATGCGGCAAGCAACTTGGTGCCCGCCATGGTGAGCCCGGCGTGGCCCGCGATCGAAAAGCCTTCGCGCGGCTCGCGGTGGTAGCGCCAGAGCACGGTACCGTCCGCACGGGAAAGCGCCAGCACGAGATCGCTATCCGTGACGACGTAGAGCGCATCGTGGCTGAGCAAGCCCGCCTGCGAAATCGATGCCCCAGTCTCGATCTTGTACCGTTCGGACAAGTCTTCACTGCGCAGCGCGATCACCCGCCCGCGCACGGTGCTCACGTAGAGCTCGTTGCGCTCGGGGTCGACGACCGGCTGCGCTTCGATCGACGCGCCCGCATCGTAGTGGTGCAAGCGTTTGCCTGCGGCGCTGAGCGCCCACAACACGCCCGCGGTGCTGCCCACGTAGAGACGGTCGTGGATCGGATCCACGCCCGGCGCGGCCTGCTCGACTGGAATGTAGTTGCCCGTTCCGGGAGGCGCGATGTCGAGCACCCAGCGCACCAGCACGCCGGTGCCCGCGCTGCGCTTGCTGCCATCGAGAAACCCGAAATCGGCGTGCTGGTTTCCCGCACACCCGGCGCCGAGCGCGGCTGCCAGTAGCAGCGCAGCGCGGCGGCTGCTGATCACTTGGGCTTGTCCCCGGAAGGCACAGGCACGCGAACCTTGGTCGTCGTCGAGCTGGTGTTGCCGCTCTCGACCTGCTTCTGCAACGCGTCGACGACGTCTTTGCTCAAGCCGTGGCCGCCCTTGCCGCTCTCGAGCTGCTTGCGCAACGCGTCGACGATGTCCTTGGTGAGCGCTGTGCCCTGCTGCGCGGGCGGCGCGCTCGGCACAGTACCGCCGTGCGGCGATTCGGGCCTCAATGCGGGAGCATCGAGCTCGACCGAGAGCTCGGTGAGCAGGGTTTCGGCGTCCGTCACGAGGCCGTCCGTCGACGTGCCCTCACCGGGCGGACGCGCACGCTCAGCCTTGACCAGCGCCTGCAGGCGTTCCGCTGCTTGGCGCCCTTGTCCGAGCGCGATCTCCATCCGAGCGCGCTGATACTCGGAGATGGCTTTGTAGCCACCGCCTTGGACCGCCGCGATTTGCTCGAAGCGCTTGGCGGCATCGGCCGGCTTCTGCTGGGCTTCCAGCGCGAAGCCCGAGCCCTCGAGCGCGCGCACCCTCAAGAACGGATCGACGGCGCTCGCAGCGAGCACCTGATCGTAGAGCTTCTGGGCGTCGGCCGGCTTGCCGAGCTCGCGCAACTGGTTGGCCTCGGCGAGCTTCGCCCACAGCCCAGCGCTCGCGCTCGGAAAGCGTGCGGCCGTCGCGTGCAGCTCGCCCTGCGCCTTCTCGGCTCTCGCGCGCGCGGTCGGATAGGACTCTTCCGGCGCCGGACCACTCGGCGGCTCTGCACCGGCGGCCACAATCGGTGCATTGGCGGTCGCGATGCCGGTTTCGAGCGACTCGGCGGCCTCATGGCTCCGCTGGTCGAGGAACTGGGCGAGCACGATCCACCCTGCGCCAGCCAGCACGGCTCCCCCGAGGGTCAGCGCCAGCATCTTCTGATTCTGCTCGTACCAGGACTGCGCCGCCTGCACCCCGCGGCCGATGCGGCTCGAGACCATCGGTGTGGTGCCGCGCTTGGACGCCTTCTCGGCGGCCTTGGCAGCGCGCCGCGCCGCCAGCCGACTCGCCGCCGTGCTACGGGCGGCTTGACCTTCGTCTTGCTCGCTCTGAACCACCGCCATGCTCTCGCAGCCGCCTTATACACTCGGCCGATCCCAAGTCAAACCAGGCGTTTCGACAACCGCGATGCCTGCATGTTATGGCCCCGGCGTGCCGCGCATTCCGGGCCTTCGAGGAGTTGCTTCGTGGCTCGCGCTCGGCGTCTTGCTCGCCTGCGCCTACCCGGCCGGCCAAGCCCGCGCTTACGAGGACCAGCTCACGCTCGGAGTCGGCGCGGGCTACGCCGGCCTGGGATCGAGCGCCCTGCCCCGTCATGGGCTCTTGCTCGACGTTTCTGGCAGCGTTGGATTGAGCGACGTGCTCACTCTGCGCGCGCGCTTTTCGTGCTCAGAGCACCCTGCCGCGCGGCCTCTGCACGTCTTGGTCGCCGCCACCGAGCTCTTGTACCTCTGGGATGTGACTGGCCTCGTGCCCTACCTCGGCGCCGGTATCGACCAGCTCGATCGCATCCGCGAGGGTCGCGTCGACGTCAACGGCGGGGCGCACCTCGTGGGCGGTCTCGACTATCTGTGGTCACGGCAAATGACCTTGGAGCTCGACCTGCGGTCCTGCCTGCTCTTCACCGCTCTGCGTCGCGATCCGTTGTACCTGGCGCTCACCGCGTCCATGATCTTCGTGTTCGATCGCTGACGGTTTGGCGGCGGCGGGCGCCCTGCCCCGCCCTTCGGGCTCGACCGACACGAGCGCGCGAAGCCGTGCGAGCGTGCGCGGACCGACCCCCCGCACTCGTACGAGCTGGCTGACCCGGCGGTAGAGCCCGTGAGAGCGCCGGTCGTCCACGATGCGTCGGGCGAGCTTCGGGCCGATGCCCGGGAGCAGCTCGAGCTCTGCCGCCTCCGCCCGGTTCAAGTCGAGCGGCTCCCCGTCGCGGAGCGCGCGTACGGCATCGGGGCGTGGCTCATCGCGTGGCGTCTGGGTCGCTACCGGGACCTTTGGCGCCGCGATCTCGGCGCGCGGCAGCAGCGGCGAGACGCGAGCTTCAGCCAGCTGTGCCCGGTCATGCAGGTGGGCGAGCGACGCGAGGCAGAGCACGCCGAGGACGATGCCGAGCGCGCCGACGGTGGAGCGTTCCAGCATCGCAGCGGTTATCGACCCGCCGCGCACGAGATTGCGAGACGGCAAATCGAGCTTACGGGGTCGCGGTGCGCGCCGACTGTGGGCCGGGCTTGGCGTCCGCCTTGGGCGCGGGCTCGGCCGCCGGCGGTGGCGGGCTCGTGTCCTTGAGCGCCTTGTCGTCTGCGCCCTCTTGCGGCCCGCTCTCCGGCTTGTGCGCAGGCTGACCGTAGTCTTGGCCGAGCTTGCGGGAGAGGCGGTCGAGCATCATCTGCTCGACGTAGCTCGGCATCGCTGGCAGTTGGATCACGACGCGCACGCTTTCGAGATCGCCGTTCTGCACCCGCACGACCTCGACGCTGCCCGGATGCTTCTTGCCGGATTCTGGATAATCGAACAGAAAATACCCGGAATCCTTGTCTTTTTCCGTGATGGGGCTTTCGTAGTCGACCCGCAGCATCCGGACCGCCGCGGTCCAGACGCGAGAGAACGGATAGGCGAAGGCTTGCTCGCGCCGTGCCTGGGCCCCCCCGGCCCAGACCAGAACGAGAATCAAAGCCAAGCCAAGCGTTCGCATCGCCGCCCGTTTGTGCCGCGAAACCGCTGCGAACGACAACTTTTCGGCAACGCGAAGACGCGGCCATTGGGCGGTGAGCGCCGCGAACCGCGCGGGAGGGTGGGCCCCGACGAGCTTTGCTCGGCGGGCGGGGTCGCGTGACCCTCCCGTTACCCAGCTGGAGGCCGGTCGGTCTCGGGGAGCGTCATCAGGTCGGTGAGGCGGAGCTTCTGCGCGTAGAGCGGGATCACGCCGGCGATGACCATCACGCTCGACTGCAGCACGTACAGCAAGAAGATGAAGACCGCGCCCTGCGTGCCCACCAAGTCCTCAGCCAGGTACAGGCGCAGCGCGGCCGAGACCGCGAGTTGGAAGTTACCGAACAGCCCCGGGCCGCTCGGAAGCAGGATCCCAATCGCCAGGACCCCCATGATCGCGGCCGCATGCCCGAGCCCGAGCGGCAGCCCGCAGCCCACCGCGAGCAGCCACACCCCGACCGCGTTGCAACCCCAGTAGAGGGCAGACTCGACGAGGAACCCGAGCGCGAGCCGAACGTCCGAGATGGAGCGGATCCCGTCTGCAACGTTGCTCACCTTGGTGGCCAGCGTCTCCGCGAGCTTCGGCGCCAGCAGGCCGAGCGTGAGCCGCGTGAGGCGCAGCGCGAGCTCGCGTTGCCAGAGGAACATGCCGAGCGCCGCGAATGCCGCGGCGAAGAACAGCAGCGCCGCGTAGCCGTAAGTCGGCAGGTGCGCGGCGATCGGGTCGCGACTCTGGACGCGGGGCAGCGCGAACAGCGCCCAGGTCACGCACAGGCTCGTGACCAGACCGTCGATCACGCGCTCCACGGCCACGGTGCCGAGGCCGACCGAGATCGGAATCCCGTAGCGAATCTTGGTCAGAGCCGGGCGTGCGATCTCTCCGAGACGCAGGGGCAGCGCGAAGATGGCGAAGAAACCGACGAAGTTGAGCGCGATCACGTCCTTGAACGGCACGCGGCGCACCGGCGCGATCAAGAAACGCCAGCGGCTCGCTCGGAAGAAGTGCACGAACAGAAGCGAGAGCAAGTACACGGGCACGGCCCACGGCTCCAGTGAGCGCAACCCGGCCGCGGGCGGCAGCAACGGGACGCCACCCTTGTGCACGAGGAACGCGAACAGCGCCCCGAGCGCGAGCGAGATCACGAGCTTTGGCAGCAGGCGCGCGAGCCAAGGCCGCCCGCTCTGGACTGAGGTTGGATGCGCCCTCGCCACCGGCGTGCTCTGCTGACTCATGAGTCGACTTCGCCGCGCAAGATCGCCCGAGGGTTGTCACGCAGCAGCAGGTCCGCCGAGTCCCGTCCGATGAGCTCGTCGAGGCGCTCCAACGCCTCGACGACGATCTCGACGTCGTCCGGTCGATGGCAATCCGTGCACGCGGCGAAATAGAGCTCCTCTTCCAGCATCCGTTCGGCGGCGCGCTGCGGGCGCCTGCCGTACTTGCCGGTGAGGGACATGAGGTCCAGCTGAGGCAGGGCGCCCATCTCGACCGCACGCTCGATCGGCGCGCTCGACGAGAAGAGCGGCCCGTAGCGCTCGGGGTGTGCCAGCACAGGGCGCACTTCTCGCACGCGCATGCGAAACACGCGCTCGTCGAGGCCGAGCGGGATCTGCTCCGGCGGCAGCTCGATCAGCGCAGCCTTGCCGCCCGTATAGGGCAAGGCCTCGGCGCGCTCGAACAGGCCCCAGAACACGTCGTCGCAGAAGTGCTCCGCCCCGAGCAAGAGCTCCGGCATGTCCTTCGTGCCTCGGGTCTGCGCGACGAAATGCTCGAA
>JBIOJD010000070.1:0-12885 GCA_044450485.1 Polyangiales bacterium
CTCGCAGCGCTGGTCTCGACCGGCCCGCTCGGCCAGAGGGCCAAGAAAGGGTTCTTGCCGGTCGACGACCGCGCGCAGTTCGAAGTGCTGGTGCGGCTGCCGGAGGGGCGCAGCGTCGCGGCGACCGAGGTGGTGGGCGAACGGGTGGCGCGCGAGATAAGGCAGCTGCCTCAGGTGACGGCGACGATGGTGACGATCGGCGACGACGATCAGCGCACGCCCAATCTGGCGCGCATCTACGTCAAGCTCTTGCCACCGCAGCGCCGCCGGATCTCGCAGGACCAGATGAAGGCGAAGATCCGCGGCGAGATCCTCCAGAAGCTCCCACAAGAGCTTCGAACGTCGGTCACGGACGTCAACGAATTCGGCGGCGGGCAATCGACGGCGCGCATTCAGTACATCTTGGCTGGTCCGGATCTCGATGTTCTCTCGTCCGCAAACGAGCGCATTCTGGCCCAGATGAAGCACATCCCGGGCCTCGTGGACGCGGACTCTTCGTTGATCGTCGGCAAGCCGGAGCTCGGCGTGTACGTGGATCGCGACCGCGCGGCCGTGCTCGGCGTTCAGGTCGCAGACGTCGCGCAGACGCTGCAGCTCATGGTCGGCGGGCAGAAGGTCTCGACCTACGCCGAGGCGGGGGAGCAGTACGACGTGCGCCTGCGCGCGCAATCCGAGTACCGCACGACCGAAGAGGCGCTGCGTCTGTTGACGGTGCCGTCACGGACCGTCGGCATGATCTCGCTCGCTGACGTCGTGACGCTGCGCGGCGGCACCGGTCCCGCGATGATCAGCCGCTTCCAGCGCGAGCGTCAGGTGACGTTTCTCGCCAACGCGGCCCCGGGCGCGAGCGAAGGCGCGGTGGGCGAGGCCATCGCCAAGGCGATCGTCGATCAAAAGCTGCCGAGCGCGTACCGCTTGCGGCCGAGCGGTCAGACCAAGCTGATGGCCGAGACCGGGATCAGCTTCGTGCTCGGGCTGCTGGGCTCGATGGTCTTCATGTACCTGATCCTCGCCGCGCAGTTCGAGTCGTGGCTGCACCCGGTGACCATCTTGTTGTCGCTGCCGTTGACCCTGCCGTTCGCGATCTTGTCGGTGATCATCTTCGACCAGGCGCTCGACGTGTACTCGTTCCTCGGGATCTTCGTGCTGTTCGGCGTGGTGAAGAAGAACGCGATCTTGCAGATCGTTCGTGCCAATCAGTTGCGAGAAGAAGGTCTCCCGCGGCTCGAAGCGATTCTGCACGGCAACCGTGACAGGTTGCGTCCGATTCTGATGACCACGTTCGCGTTCGTCGCGGGCATGATTCCGCTGCTCACCTCGCGCGGGATCGGCGCCGGCTTCAACCGCGCGACCGCAGGTGTGGTCGTGGGCGGTCAGCTGATGTCGCTGCTGCTCACGTTGCTCGCGGTGCCGGTGGCCTACTCGTTCTTCGACGATCTGCGCGCGTGGACGCGGCGCTTGTTCGGAAAGCGGGCAAAGGCCGAGGGGCTGGGACCCGGGCCGAGCGCGCATAGCAACGACCCTGCGACGCCCAAGGCGCTCACCGGATAGGGATGCGTCGCTTCCCGCTCAGCACGGCAAGCCCGCAATGACGCGGGATCGGGGCGCGGGAATTGAGCGCGGGGAACGCTTGTCGTCGCAAGGAAAGTGCGCGTACCTTGGAGCGGTGGGCTCGGGCGTGTGCTCGAGGAGGTGGAACATGGGACGAACAAGAGCGGTGGTGGCCGCGATCGCCTGGACTGCGTCCATGCTGATCGGGTGCAGTGGCAAGAACAACGCGAGCAAGACCAACTCGAGCGTGGGCGCCCCGAGCGGGACGTGCACGACTGGAACGTGCGCAGCAACGGGAAGCACGGGAGGTCTGTCGGGAAGCTCGATCGGAGCGGGCACTGCCGGCAGCGCGGTGCCGGGCACGGGCGGGGCCGTATCCGGCAGCGGCGGCACAGGTGTGCCGGGAACCGGCGGTGCGGTCGCGATGGGCGGCACAGGCGGAACCATGCCGGGCAGCGGCGGTGCGGCAGCCGCAGGCTCGGGGGGCGGAACGCCGCCACCCCCGGGCAACTGGCCGGCCGCCGATCCCGCGCAGAAGGGCCCGTTCGCGATCGTCACCGAGAACAACGTGGGTCCGGGCATGGCGTTTACGCTGGTTCGGCCAATGGACCTCACGCAGAGCGGCAATCTCTACCCGGTGATCACGTGGGGCAACGGCACGGGCACCACTCCCATGGTGTACGGCTTCTTGATCAACCAGCTCGCGTCGCACGGCTTCGTGGTGATCGCATCGAACAGCATGAACGTCGCGCAGGGCACGCCGCCGCCGATGATTCAGGGCGTCGACTGGGTGATTCAGCAGAACGACGACATGACGAGCGCGCTCTATCACCACATCGACACCTCGCGCATCGGCGCGACCGGTCACTCGCAAGGCGCCTTCGCCGCGACCACGGCGGGCTCCGACATGCGCATCACCACGATTGCGCCGATCGAAGGAACCCTACCCAACGGCATGCTTCACGGGCCGGCACTGCTGATCTGCGGCGGCATGGACACCACCGTCGGCTGCATGGGCACGATGAGCGCGTTCACCTCGGACACCGTGCCAGTGATGTACGCCGAGCTGGCCGCCGCCACGCACACCAACTGGTTCACCGGCGGCTTCGGCGGCGCACCGATGCACCCCTTCGTCGTGGCCGTCACCGCATGGATGCGCGTCCAGCTCATGAACGACGCCGCGCTGCGCCCCCGCTTCTACGGCGCCGACTGCACCCTGTGCAAAGACAGCGCCTGGAAGATCATGCAGAAGCTGTTGAACTGAGCAGAGCTCAGACCCGCTCGACCTCGTAGACGCCGTCGATCTTCGAGAGCTTGCGAATGAGCGCGCGCAGTTTGCTCACGTCGGGCACGTGGAACTGGAAGGTGTTGAGCGCGCGGCCTTCGACCGACGCGCGACAGGTGGCTTCGGTGATGTTGACGCCGCTCTCGTTGAACTGGCGCGACAGGCTGGCGAGGATGCCGGGCCGGTCCGCGGTCACGACGCGGATCGCCACCGGCAGCTCCATCTTCGGATCGCGCGCCCAGTGACACTCGATACGACGCTCGGGCTCGAGCTCGAGCGCGCGTTTGCAGCCGCGGCGGTGCACGGTGACGCCGCGCCCGCGCGTGATCCAGCCGCTGACCGGATCGCCCGGCAACGGGCTGCAGCACTTGGCGAAGCGCACGAGCACGTCGTTGACGCCGCCAATGACGATGCCGTCTTTACTGTCCTTGCCCGTGACCTTGCGGACCGTCTTCTCGAGCAGCCCCGGCTTGAGCGACTTGTCGGCCTCGGGATGCTCCGGCGGCAGCAGGATGTCGGTCACCTGCGACGGGTTGAGCTGACCGAAGCCGAGCTGATGGAACAGCTCGTCGGTGCTCGACGCGTGCAGCTCCTTGGCCACGCGCTCCATCTCGCCGCTCTTCATCAAGCGCTGGTACGACAAGTCGCGCTTGTGCAGGTGCCGCTCCAGCAGATCGCGGCCGAGCTGCACGCTGCGCAGGCGCTCGTCGCCGCGGATGTGGCCGCGGATCCTGACGCGTGCGCGCGCCGTGCGCACGAACGACAGCCAGTCTTTGGACGGGAGCTGCGAGCTCGAGGTCAGGATCTCGACCGTGTCGCCGTTGTGCAGCTTGTAGCGAAGCGGGACGATTGCCCCGTTGACGCGTGCGCCGTTGCAATGGTCGCCGATCTCGGAGTGAATCGCGTACGCGAAGTCGATCGGCGTCGAGCCGCGCGGGAACACTCGCACATCGCCCTTGGGCGTGAACACGTAGACCTCGTCCGCGAAGAGATCCACCTTGATGCCGTCGAAGAACTCCTCGGGGTCCTTGACGTCTTGCTGGTACTCCATGAGCTCGCGCAACCAGTGGAAGCGCCCGATGTCTCCCTCGCCGAGCGCGCCGCCTTCCTTGTAATTCCAGTGCGCCGCGATGCCCATCTCCGCGGTGCGGTGCATCTCGGCGGTGCGGATCTGGATCTCGATCCGCCGGTGCTCCGGCCCGAGCACCGTCGTGTGCAGCGACTGGTACATGTTGCTCTTGGGCAACGCGATGTAATCCTTGAAGCGGCCGGGCACTGGGGTCCAGTTCGAGTGCACCACGCCCAGCACGCCGTAGCAGTCGGCGAGCTTGGGCACGACCACGCGAAACGCCATCAGATCGTGCACGCGCTCGAAGTCGCACTTCTGCTGCCGCATCTTGCGGTAGATCGAGAACAGGTGCTTGAGCCGGCCGGTGACCTTGATCTCGGCCGCGCCAGCCTCGCCCATCATCTGTTGGAGCTGCGACACCACGCGCTCCATGTATTTGTCCGAGTCGCGGCTGGCTTTCTCCAGCTTGCGCACGAGCTGCGCGTACGCTTCGGGATAGAGGTGCTTGAACGACAGGTCTTCCAGCTCGTCCTTGATCCACTGGATGCCGAGCCGACCCGCGAGCGGCGCGTACACGTCGAGCGTCTCGCGCGCGATGCGTTCCTGCGCGTCGATCGACATGTAGTGAAGCGTTCGCATATTGTCGAGCCGATCGGCGAGCTTGACCAACAGCACGCGGATGTCGCGCGACATCGCGAGCAGCATCTTGCGGAAGCTCTCGGCCTCGCGGTCTTCACGTGAGCCGAAGTTGACCTTGCCGAGCTTGGTCACGCCCTCGACCAGGAACGTGATCTCCTTGCCGAACTCGCGGGTGAGCTCGTCGGAGGTCGCTTGGGTGTCCTCGATCACGTCGTGCAGCAGCGCCGCGCAAATGCTCGCGGTGTCGAGGTGGAGCTGCGCGATGATGTCGGCGACGCTGACCGGGTGGATGAAATAGGGGTCGCCCGAGCGACGCAACTGGCCTTGGTGCATCCGCGCGGCGTAGACGTACGCGCGGTTGATCAGCTCAGTGTCCGCGTGCTCGTAATAGCCCCTGACCTTGTCGAGAATCTCTGTGAGAGGAACCATCTAATCTGCCACTACGGGCTCTCACTGATACTTAACACCGCGCGGTGTCAGTCTCAATGCGAGCAAAGCCAAGCCAAACGCAGCCATGCAACACAATCAGGCCCGGGAGGTCCGGTCAAGACCGCGACATGGCGGCGGCCGAAGTAGCTGAAACCAGACACGGAATCGGGCATACGACCGCGCTGCGACCGCGTTGGGCCCTGGCGGAGCGATGGCCCTTCCCGGTGTATGCTGCAGTGGCCGTGATGCAGACCCTCGCCGCCTTCCTCTGGCGTCAGCGCCGCAGGCTCGCCCGGTTGTGCCTCGTGCTCGGGGTCTTCGTGGTGGCTCGCTCGCTCTTGCCACGCTGGCCCCGCCAGACCGATCTCGCATTCGAGCTGGGCCCCGATCATGCCGAAATCGTGGCGCTGCGGATCGTCTACCTCGACCACGGTGAGGCGCTGCGGGGGGTGAGCTTCGATTTCCCGGCCGGCGCTCCGCCCACTGTGCGGCATCGCTTGAGCCTGCCACCGGGCGAGCTCGAGCTGCAGGCCGAGCTGCGCGGCCGTGGCGGGCGCGCCGAACGCTACGTGCGATCGCTCCACACGCCCGCTCAGGGCGTCGTCCACATCACGCTCGGGTCGGCCACCCACGCCGGCGCCGCTTCGCGATCACCCAATGCCTTGCTTCGCGCCGAGGGCGGCTCGTGAGCTCGGTCACCCAAGCGCAGGACGGACGGGGGCCCGGGCGAGCGCTCAGCCTCTCGCGTTGTGCTCTGCTGGTGACGAGCGGCGAGCAACAGGGCCAGGAGCGCGTGCTCGACGGCGACCTGCTGCGCATCGGCAAGAATCCGGACAACGATCTGGTGCTCACGGACACCACGGTGAGCCGCGAGCACTGCGAGATCGTGCGCGACGAAAAGGGTTACTTGTTGCGCGACCTCGGCTCGACCAACGGCACGCTGCTCGAAGGCGCCGAGGTCCGCGAGGGTTACCTGCGTCCCGGCGGCGTCATCACCGTGGGCCGCATCGAGCTGCGCGTGCGCACTTACGCCGAGCGCATCGAGCTCGTCCCGAGCGCGCACGAGCGCTTCGGCGAGCTCTTCGGCACCGACTCCAAGATGCGCGAGATCTTCGGCTTGCTCGAGCGCATCAGCGCGACCGACGCCACGCTGCTGATCGGCGGCGAGACCGGCACGGGCAAGGACGTGCTCGCGCGCTCGGTCCACGCGGCGAGCAAGCGCAAACAGGGGCCCTTCTTGGCGGTCGACTGCGGCGCGCTCGTCGCGTCGCTGATCGAGAGCGAGCTGTTCGGGCACGAGAAGGGCGCTTTCACGGGCGCGAACGAGCGGAGGCTCGGAGCGTTCGAGCTCGCGCATCGCGGAACGCTGTTTCTCGACGAGGTCGGCGAGCTGCCCCTGTCGCTCCAGCCTGCGCTGCTACGCGCGCTCGAGACGCGGCGCATCAGGCGCGTCGGCGGTGGCAGTGAGATCCCGGTCGACATCCGGGTGATCGCAGCCAGCAACCGCAACCTGCTGCTCGAGGTGGAGCGCGGCAAGTTCCGCAAGGATCTGTACTTCCGGCTCGCGGTGGTGCCGATCGACCTGCCCCCCTTGCGCGAGCGCCGTGGGGACATAGCTGCGCTCGCAAGCCATTTGCTCGCAAGCATGTGCAAGGAGCACTTCGGATCGGCGGTCGCTCGGTCGCTTTCGCCTGCGTCCCTGCACGCGCTCTCCGCCCACGACTGGCCCGGCAACGTGCGAGAGCTGCGCAACGTGCTCGAGCGCGCGCTGCTGTTCGGCAAGGAAGACGGCGGCGCGCAGGTCGAGCCTTCCGCGCTCGGGCTCGGCGTGGCGATCGCGGCCGAGCCAGCTTCATCCGGCGAAGCAACGATCGGCGCCGCGCCGGCGCTCGACCCGGCGCAGAGCTACCGCGAGAACCGCGCGCGCTTCGAGGCCGACTTCGAACGGCGCTATGTGCGCTGGCTGCTCGATCGCCACGCAGGCAACGTCTCGGCAGCGGCGCGGGAAGCCGGCATGGACCGCAAGTACCTGCACAAGCTCGCCGTCAAACACGGCGCTAGGTAGCGGTCTCGAACGCCGCTGGGGCGATGCGGTAGCCTCGTTGAAGGGCACTTTCCACGATGAAGCGTTGCTCGCCGAGCGCGCGACGCAGCAGCGAGATCTGTCGCCTTGCCAGCATGCGACCGTGACCGTCGTCGCGTTGGTAGAAGTCTCGCGCGAGCGCTGCGGTCTCGACCCACGCCCCGCGCTGCGCGAGCAGCAGCGAGAGTAAGCCGTGACCGACGGCGGTCAGCTTGGTGTGACCGTGCGGACCATGCAGCCCGTCGTCGTCGAGCGTGAAGGCGCCGAATTGCACGGGCGGCGCGGTCTTGGTCGCCCGGTTGTAGCGCGTACGCGTCTTGCCGCGCCGCGCGTCGAGAAAGCCCAGCAGCTCCATCAGCCCCGTGGGCGATGCCGGCTTCGGCACGATCACGACCGACTCGCGCAAGGCGTGCAGCGCGCGCTCGGTGCTCGGCCGGCCGCTGACCACGGCGAACCCGGGCGCGGGCCGGAGCTCGGCGAGGGCGGGTACCAGCTCGAGCCCGAACCCATCGGGCAGGCGATCGTCGATCAACGCGTAGTCGAACGTCCGGCGTTTCCAGCCCGCGATCACGCGGCGGGCGGCCTGCACCTTCGAGACCGCACGCACGGTCATGCCCCGCCGGGTGAGCATGCGCGACCAGACGCGGAGCAGAACCTCGTCGTCATCGACGAGCAGCACGTGGCTGCCTTCGAAAGTGGGGCCGCCCGGGCCCGGCGCGGCTTCGATGGACGCTGGCTCAGCCACGTGCCGGAAGGTAGCAACATGGAGCCGAAAGCGGGAGAGCACCGGGCGGCCGTGGCGGATCTTCCAGGTTTTCGGCTTTGTGACGAGGAAGCGAGTTCTTGGCGGCTGCCCCGCGCTTCTCTATGCTCGGCGCCCCGATGTCGGAACCGAGCGCGACAGAGCCGCGCGCAGTCGCGCTGAGCATGCGCGACCGGCCTTGGCGCGCCGCGAGCCTCGCCGTGGGCGCCGGCGCGGGCGTGTTTCTGCTGATGGCGAACCAGGACCAGGTTCGCCATGGGACGCTCTACGGTCTGCTGCTGCTCTTGCTCTGCATCGGCGGCCTGTTGCGCACGCTCGGCCTGCTGCGCGCTCGCGGCGAGATCGTGCCGCTGCAAGCCACGGCGTACTACCCGCTGCCCGGTGAGGCACCGTGGGCGGCCCCGCGTGTGCTGGTCCCGGTCGCGTGCATCGCGCTGCTCGGGCTTGGTCTCGGGCTCGGTGGACATGGGCTGCCTTGGGCGATCGCGATCGCGTTGCTCACGCTGCTACCTGCTGCGCTGAGACGCCCCGGGCTGCTCGTGTTCGTGGTCGCGTCTCTATTGTATCTGCCGCTGCTCGGGACCTTCGGGCTGTGGGACCCCTGGGAAACGCACTATGGAGAGGTCTCGCGCGAGATCCTCTCGCGCGACGACTGGATCAGCCTCTGGTGGGCTCAGGACAAATGGTTCTGGTCCAAGCCGATCGGGATCTTCTGGTCCGAAGCGCTGGCGTGGGACGCGAGCGCGGTCGGCTACTTGCCCGATCGCGTCGGCGCGCACGTCGAGTGGCTGCTACGGCTCCCGATCTACGTCTACTCGATGACCGGGCTGCTCGCAGCCTACGGCGCGATGGCCAAGGTCTTCGGCCAGCGGCCGGCGCTGCTCGGCGCGCTCGTGCTCGCGACCATGCCGTACTACGCGATGCTGACCCACCAGGCCATCACCGACATGCCGTGCGTGGGCACCATGGTCGCGGCCGTGATGATGCTGCTGCTCGCGGTCCACGAAGACCCCGAGCGCGAGGTGCGCAGCTACCAGATCGGCCGGCTCGTGATCTCCGCGCACGAGCTGGTGCTCGGCCTGCTGTTGCTGATCTGCCTGCCACAGATCCTGTATCTCGCGAGCCGCAACGTGACCTTGGTGCACGGGCTGTTCGCCTGGCACCGGGACGACTTCCTGTTCGGCTCCAACCACAACCCGGACGTGCCGGGAAACTTCGGCATCCACGAGGAGCGCCCGGCGGTGCGCGCGCTCTGGCTGGAGCCGTTGGGCCAAGCACTGCTGTGGGCTGCCTGCGTCGCGTTCGTGGTGTTTCGCATGCGCAAAGAGCGGCGCGCACAGCCGCTCTACATGCTCGCGTTCTATTTGTTTTGCGCGCTCTCGTTCATGGCCAAGGGGGCGCCGGGCTTTGCCTTGCCGGGCCTGATCGCGCTGCTCTACCTGTGGAGCTGCAACCGCTGGTCGCTGCTGTTCACGGGCAAGCTGAAGGTCGCCCTCGGGTCGCTCGCGCTGCTCGGCTCGAGCCTGCCGTGGTTCGTCGCGATGTACGTACGCCACGGCTCGGGCTTCACCGACAGGCTCGTGATCCACGATCATCTCGACCGCCTGGCGTCCGGCGTGCACGGCGACACGGGCTCGATCCAGTACTTCATCGCCCAGCTCGGCTACGGCACGTTTCCGTGGATCGCGCTCGCGCCGCTCGCGTTCGGCGGCCTCTTGCTGCGGGCGCGCATGGAAGACGCCGCTGACCCGGATGCGCAACGGCGGCGCGACACGACCGTCCTGCTCGGACTGTGGTTCGCCGCCGCGTTCACGCTGTACAGCGCGATGATCACGAAGTTCCACCACTACGTGTTTCCGGCCTCCCCGCCGCTCGCATTGCTGATCGGCGTGCTGCTCGATCGCATGCTCGGCCCGCCCGTTCGGCAAGCGCCGGCTGCGCGAGGGCGCGTTGCGGTGGTGTTCGCGCTGCTCGCTCCGCTGCCGCTCGTGCTCGGCGTGGCCGGGCTACGCGGCAACGTCCGGGGCGTGATTCCAATCGACGTGCCGGCGGCGCAAAGGGCGACCTGGGTGCTACAGCACGGCACGAGCCTGCTCGGCTGCGGCGCCCTGTTCGGGCTCGGCTTGTTGCTGCTGGCGGTCGCATGGCGGCTGTATCCGCGCCCCGCCGACACGCAGGGTGCAGGCTCCATCGCCACGGCACCGGCGCTCGGCGCGGGCTTGGTCGCTGCTGCCGCGCTGTGCGCGTTCGTCGGTCGCGACTTGTCGTGGACCACGTCCCAGCGGCCTGCGGGCAACGAGCGGCTGATCGGTCTGTTCATCTACAACTACGATCGGCCGTTCCCCGATCACCTCGACTACCGCGCGGCGTTCACGGGCTTCGCAGTGATCGCCACAGCGCTGATCGCGCTCGCGGCGCTGCGCGCGCTGCGGCCCGTGCTCACGCTCGGGCTCGTGGGACTCTCGCTCTGGTTCACGCTGTTCTATCTCGACGTGTACATGGTCGATCTGACTCCGCACTGGAGCCAGCGCGAGCTCGTCGCCCGCTACTACCGCGAGCGCAAGAGCGCGAAGGAACCGCTCTTGGCCTGGCAGATGAACTGGAAGGGCGAGAACTTCTACACCGGCAATCGCGTGGCCGTGTTCGTCGACCTCAACAACAGCGCGATGACGGAGTGGATCGGCAAGCACAAGGGCACGACCGCCTACTTCCTGCTCGAGCACGGCAGGCTCGCCCGGCTCAAGAGCCTGCTCAGCCCGCGCGTCGTGCAGCAGCTCAGCACCGAGCGCGACAACAACAAATTCGTTCTGGTGCGGGCTTTGTTATGAGGGGCGGCACGCGCCGCCCCTCCCGGACGAAATGAATTCGTCCGGGGCCCTCCCCACGCGGAGTGGGAGCTTCGCTCCCCTCTCTCGGCGTAGCCG
Organism: Polyangiales bacterium; assembly: GCA_044450485.1. Lineage (GTDB taxonomy): Bacteria > Myxococcota_A > Polyangia > Polyangiales > JAFGIB01 > CAVZVA01. Next base: position 10,744 of record JBIOJD010000070.1, read on the forward strand.
AGATTCACCCCTCGGCTGCCGCGCGCATGAGCCGGCGTCATGTAGACGCGCATGAGCCGGCGTGGTGTAGAGTGGCGACTCGGACGCCCGGCAGAAGACTGAACGTCGGAAACTGGACAGACTTTCAGTTTAGGGGCAGGCTAGGGCCATGATCGACTCCACCCAACAACAAGCCCTGTACGCTCTATTCTGTCTGTCCCGCGACACCCGGCGCATCAGCGCAAAGACTCTGGGCGCTGCGTTGTCGCTCACGCCGACCCAAGCCGGCCGTGCCCTGGTCGAGCTCGAGCGCGCCGGCCTCGTCGATGCGAGCCGAGCGCGGCTCACACTGGTTGGACTGGCGACTGCGGTGAGACTCGGCCCTGCGGCGGGTGGCCCCCGCCTCGACCTGCACGCTGCTCCGCGTGCGGCTCCCTCTCCAGTTGCGGAGCCCCTGGCTGCCGCGCCCGCTGCGGTGGTGGAGACACCGGCCGCTGCGCCCGAGCTCGCCGCATCGAGATCGAGCTACGCGCTTTGCATGTAACGCGGACCGGGGGCGGCTCGTAAGCACGAGAAGGCCGTCACCGGTCAGCCACTCAGGAGCCCCCTCTCCAGCGCGCGGCTGCCCCCGGTGACGGTTGTTTAATTCAATCCGCGGGAACAGTTCGGGATTTGGCCCAGGCGCGCAGGTCGGAGATGCGTTCGGCCATGGTGGTGGAGAGCGGGACGGTGCGCGAGATCTCTTCGAGCAGGTCCTCTGTGCGCAGCTCGGGCCCCTTGGCGAAGGCCGAGTAGAGCGCTGACACCACCACCTGCTCGAGCTCCGCACCGCTGAAGCCCTCGGTGCGAGCGGCGAGCGTGTCGATGTCGAATGCGCCCGGGTCACGGCCGCGTCGCGTCAGGTGCACGCCCAGGATCGTCTTGCGCGCCGCTGCGTCCGGCAGGTCGACGAAGAAGATCTCGTCGAAGCGTCCTTTGCGCACGAGCTCGGGGGGCAGCTTCGAGATGTCGTTGCAGGTCGCGACCACGAACACGCTGGCTTTCTTCTCCTGCATCCAGCTCAGGAACGTCGCGAAGATGCGCGCGCTCGTGCCCGAGTCGTCTTGCCCGCCTTGCGCGAACGCTTTTTCCATCTCGTCGATCCACAGCACGATCGGCGCCATCGCTTCCGCGGTGCGCGTCGCGCGCTTGAGGTTCTTCTCGCTCTCGCCGTAGAACTTGTTGTACAGGTTCGAGGGATCGAGCCTTATCAGCGGCAGGCCCCACTCCTTGGCAATCGCCTTGGCGCACATGCTCTTGCCGCAGCCCTGCACGCCGATCAGCAGCACGCCGCGCGGCGGTGCCAAGCCGAACTTCTTGGCGCGCAGCGGCTCGGTGAAGGCCGGTTTGCGTTTGCTCAGCCAGTCCTTGAGATTGCGCAGGCCAGCGACCTCGGCCATGCGCTCGTCGGCCGCGAAGTACTCGAGCACGCCGGAGCGCTCGATGATTTGCTTCTTGGCTTCGGCGATGCGCGGAATGTCCTCGGCGGTGAAGCTGCCGTCCTCGACGATCACTTTGGTCAGCACCTTCTTGACCTCGAACATGCTGAGGCCCTGCAGCTGAGCCAGGAGCTGAGCCACCTGTTCGCCGGTGAGCGCGACCTTCACGGGCATGCGCCGGCGAAGATCGGCGAGCAGCTCGCGCACGAAGTCGTAGTACTGCTGCGCGCTCGGCGGAGACAGCCGCAGGCTCGTGGCGAGGCGCAGCAGCGGTGCCGGCAGATCGAGCGTCGGAGCGGTCATCAACACCGCGCTGCGGTTGTCCGCGAAGCGCTGCGCCACCTCGCACAGCTTGTGCACGACCAGCGCGTCCTCCAGCTTCGTGATGAAGCCGTCGAGGTAATAGAGGCTCTCGGCCTTGCCTTGCAGCATGTAGTCGAGGCACTTGAGGGGCTCGGCGCTGCCCTCGACGGTGAACGCCGGCAGGTCGGGGCGAAACAAGCCGCGATCGGGCGCCCAGCCGTGCAGCGGGAGCCCGAGCTCCCCTGCGACCCAGTGCGTCAGCGGCTCCACGCGCTCGGTCTCTTCGGTCTCGAGCACGATCAGCGGGTGGTTGGCGCGGATCAGCAGCTCGAGATCGCGAACGTCGTCCAGCGAAATGGGTGCCCGCGCAGCCAACCGAGCC
>JBIOJD010000071.1:0-12827 GCA_044450485.1 Polyangiales bacterium
CTTCCGAAGACCAAGAGCTGCTGTGGTACCAGCACGAGCAGCTCTTGGCCCGAGGCCGGTACGGTCCGGCCAAGGGCTTCGGCGAGCACAAGCAGCCCGAGGACGAACAATGCGGCGGCGCCGCGCAGTAGCAGCGACTTCACTCTGATTCGCCGGAGCCCAGCTCGGGCGGCGTGCCACGGTCCGCGCGCGCCGTTCGCCAGCTCAGCGCAAGACAGGTCGTAGTGCGTCGCGACGCAGAGCGCAGTAAGCGCCACAGTAGTGAACGCGAGCGCGCGCAGAGCGTTCTCCACCATCTCGGAGGCCGAGGCGTCGATCGCCAGAACGAAGACGGCGCCGACGAGGCCGCACGCTGCAGCGGCCAGCAGCAGCTCGAGCAAGGCGAGCGCAAGCGCGCTCGGATAACTGCGTGTGGCACGCGAAAGACAGCTGCGCAGCGAGCCCGCTCCCGCCATCGCGTGAAGCCACGCCATCGTCAGCAGCGGTGCGACGACGGCTTGCGTACCGAGGGTGGTCGCCACGCTCAGCGCAAGATCCGGTCCTCGCAGCGTTAGGACTTGCGCGAGCGTGGTGGCGGCGGCGCGCCGTGGACCGAGGTCTTGAGGCGCAGCGAGCGCACGAAGCAGGGCGCCGAACAACGGCCACACCAGGATCAGCGCAACAGCGGTTCGTAGGCCGTATACGACCAAGGTGAGCTCGCCGGCCCGTCGCAGCCGGGCTCTCATGGTCCGACCAGCGTGAGCAGAGCTTGGGCCCAACCGAGCAGGCGCGACAGCCATCGGTTGGTTTGCGCGCGCGTGGCGGGGTCGAGCCTCCTTGCGGGCAACGGCGGCTCGCGCCGACAGCCGTGGAGCGCCCGCACGAAGCGATCGCAACGCTCTGCCCCGAGCGCGGGTTCGAGCGTGTCGCGGGCAAAACCGGGCCAGTAGGCCGAATCGAACGCCGACCACAATGCCGGCAGAGCCGGGTGGCCGAAGCGATTGATGTGGGCGTAGCGCGAGAGGGCGGACCATAGGCGCGCGGGCGACCAGGTTCGAGCGACGGCTTCCAAAGTGACTGCGGGTCGCGCGTACACGGCGCTTGCCAGCGCATCTGCGTCGTAGCGGTAGGCCGGCTCGAGCGCCGAGCGAGGCGGTCGCTCGCCCGCCAGGCGAAGAGCCGCCAAGTCATAGAGGTCGAGCGGCGCGCCGGCCACGCGTTCGAACAGGGCTCTGTCGTAGCGTTGCCGCACGAGATCGAGCCCGAGCCACTCGGCGAGGCCTTCATCGAGCACGGGCGTGCTCACCTCGTCACTGGCCAAGAGCATGGGAAACCACTGGTGCGCGAGCTCGTGTGCACTGGTCACGTCATGGGCGATGCGCGCGACCGGATTCAGCTCCGTGAAGGGGGTCGCGACCCAGCCGACGATGAGGCCCGGGTACTCCATGCCCGACGCGCCCCAACCGCTCGAAGGTGGCAGCACGAGCACGAGCCGATCGTGAGGGTAAGGCCCAAGCGCTCGGCCCAGGCGCTCGAGCCCGCGACGAAGAAGCGCGCCCTGTTGCCGCGCAAGCCCGAGGTGGCCCCGCGGTGCGCAAACGTCGATCCTCGGCGCAGCGTCCGCTTGGCTCAGGCAGCGGAAGCCCGGGTACGCGGCAAAGGCAAAGTCCAGCGCATTTCGCAGAACGTAACGCTCGACACGCGACCCGTCAGCGCGATTCTCGCGATCGATCAGCTCGCCTGGCGCGGCAACGATGTACCGACGTGGCAGCTCGAGCGTGAGCTCGTAGTCGGCAAAGTCGGCATAGAATTCGCCGAGCCCATGATACGGAAAGCTCGCGAAGCGTCCGTCCGGCTCGAGCTTGGCGAGCTTTGGGAACCACTGGGCGATCATGAAGAAGTCGTCGTCGTTGCCCATTCGCGCGACGATCGAGGGCAGCCGTACTCTGAAGTGGATGCTCAGCGTGATGCGCGCGCCAGGTCCGAGCGGTCGCGGCAGCGGTACGCGCATCTGCGTGGCGTCGTCCTTGACCAGTGCCGTGCTCGCCTGGCTGAGCAGATCGGCGCCGCTGGCGTCGCGCAGCTCGGTCACGTCGATGCCCCCGCGCCGCTGCAGGCTCGAGTTGCGCAACGTCTCGCCGCGCTCGCGCATGAAGACGGTGCGTTCATTTGCAAACGCATTTGCGTACAGGTGCAGAACCAAGAACGACAGCGGCTGGGTGCTGCGATTGGTGAAGTCGATGACCGCTCGACCTTCGAGCGCGTGAGCTTCGGGTTGCAGCTTGGCGTAGAGCTCGTAGCGATCGGGATGGGCAGCCTGCGCGGCGACCTCGGCCGCCGTACCGAGCAGGGCGGAACAGAGCAGCAGCGCACGCAGGACCTTCACCATGGGTGCAGGCTTCGCGAGCCCGAGGGTCGGGTCAAGGGGTGCGGCGATTTCGGACCTCGACCGAAGCCCCACGGAGGAGCCTCCCGTGCCCGTGCTATGACTGCCGCGTGATCAGCCCGGACCCGCTCGTGCTCTCGCTGCACAGCCGCGGCGACACGCGTCGCCTCGGGCGAAGCCTGGCCGCGTGCCTCACAGCCGGTGATCTCGTCGTGCTCGAGGGACCCCTCGGTGCAGGCAAGACGTTTCTCGCGCGATCGATCGCTCGCGGCCTCGGCGTGCCGAGCGGCGTGCGGGTCACGAGCCCGACCTTCGACCTGGTGCACGAGCTCCCCGGTCGCGTGCCACTGCTTCACGTCGACCTGTATCGCATCGAAGAGCGGGCTGCCCTCGACGAGCTCGGGCTCGCAGAGCGCATCGGCGCCGATGCGGTCGTGCTGTGCGAGTGGGGTGACCGCTTCGCGGGAGCGCTCGGCGGCGAGGGCCTCTGGCTCGAGATCTCGCTCTCGGCCGAGGGGCTGCGTGCGTGCCAAATCAGCGCCCGCGGCACGCGCGGTCAGCGCCTGTTCGCCCGGTTGCGCGAAGCGCTGGCGGGCTCGTCGAAGGCCCGCGCGAATCGGAGCGCATAGGCACCAAGCCCCCGGCTTGCGGCCGCGGTGCGGCTCTGCTAGCAACTCGCCTCCGGATGCCACGCCGGGACGACATCGGGCGAATCTTGCTGATCGGGTCGGGCCCGATCGTCATCGGCCAGGCGTGCGAGTTCGACTACTCCGGCACCCAGGGCGCCAAAGCGCTCAAGCAGGAAGGTTACGAGGTCATCCTCGTCAACTCGAATCCCGCGACGGTGATGACCGACCCAGAGCTTTCGGATCGCACCTACGTCGAACCGTTGGACCTCGATGTCGTCGCTTCGATCGTCGAGCGCGAGCGTCCCGACGCGCTGTTGCCGACGCTGGGCGGACAGACCGCGCTCAACCTCGCGCTCGGTCTGCACGACCGCGGAGTGCTCGATCGTTGCGGGGTCGAGCTGATCGGCGCGAGCGTTCAAGCGATCCGCAAGGCCGAAGATCGCGCGTTGTTCAATGCGGCGATGGTCAAGATCGGGCTACAGGTCGCGCGCTCGCGCCTGGCGCGGACCGTGGAAGAGGCCCACGAAATCACCGCCGAGGTGGGCTTTCCGGTGATCTTGCGCCCCTCGTTCACGCTGGGCGGCTCGGGCGGCGGCGTGGTGTACGAGCCGCGCGCCTTCGATGCGGCAATCCGTTGGGCCTTCAGCCAAAGTCCCACGCACGAATGTTTGATCGAGGAGAGCCTGCTCGGCTGGAAGGAGTACGAGCTCGAGGTCATTCGCGATCGCGCGGACAACTTCGCGGTCATCTGCAGCATCGAGAATTTCGACCCCATGGGCGTGCACACCGGCGATTCGATCACGGTGGCACCGGCGATGACCCTCACGGACAAGGAGTATCAGCGTCTGCGCGATGCTTCGCGCGCGATCATCACCGAGATCGGCGTCGACACCGGCGGCTCGAACATCCAGTTCGCGGTCAATCCCAACGATGGCCGCGTGATCGTCGTCGAGATGAACCCGCGGGTGTCGCGCTCGAGCGCGCTCGCTTCCAAGGCCACGGGTTATCCGATTGCGAAGATCGCTGCCAAGCTCGCGATCGGCTACCGCTTGGACGAGCTTCGCAACGACGTGACGGGCACGAGCGCTGCGTTCGAGCCGAGCATCGACTACGTGGTCACGAAAGTGCCACGTTTTGCGTTCGAGAAGTTCGAGGGCGCCGACCAGCGGCTCACCACGCAGATGAAGTCGGTGGGCGAGGTGATGGCGATCGGCCGCACCTTCAAACAGTCGTTGCTCAAGGCCGCGCGCGGCCTGGAGAACGGACGCGACGGCCTCACGTCGCTGCTCCACCGCATCGACTACGTGGCGTATGCGCGCAAGCTCGCGCAGCGTGGCGAGGACGGGGCCGTGCTAGGCAGTGCGCCGCGTCGTGAGGAGAGCGACCCGATGCCGCCGCTCTCGGAGCTGAGGGAGGCGCTGCTGTCGGTGATCCGGACGGCCCTCGGAGATCGGCTGTGGTACATCGCCGACGCGCTGCGCGTGGGCTGCACCCAGGAGCAGATCTGCAAGGCGACGGCCATCGACCCGTGGTTCATCGCACAGCTCGCGGAGATCATCGACGAGGAGAAGGCGCTCGAGGCGCTGCGCAAGGATGGAGGGACTGCGTCCATCGAGTTGCTGCGTCGCGTGAAGACGCTCGGTTTTTCAGACTCGGCGCTTGCTTCGCTGCTTGGCGAGGGCGTGGACGCGTTGCGGCGCCGGCGGATACAGGCCGGGCTGCGGCCGACGTACGCGCGCGTCGATAGCTGCGCTGCCGAATTCGTAGCGCTGACGCCGTACATGTACTCGACCTGGGGCGATGCAACCGAGTCCAATCCGAGCCAGTTGCGCAAGGTGATGATCCTCGGCGGCGGCCCCAATCGCATCGGGCAGGGCATCGAATTCGACTACTGCTGCGTGCACGCCTCGTTTGCCCTGCGAGAGCTGGGCATCGAGACGATCATGGTCAACTGCAATCCGGAGACCGTGTCGACCGACTACGACACCTCGGATCGGTTGTACTTCGAGCCGCTGACCTTCGAAGACGTGATGAACATCGTCGAGGAAGAGAAGCCCGACGCGGTGATCGTCCAATTCGGGGGTCAGACGCCGCTGAAGCTCGCTGTGCCGCTCGCGCGCCAGGGTGTGCATATTCTCGGAACGCCTGCCGAGGCCATCGACCGCGCCGAGGATCGCGAGAAGTTCGAAGCCTTGCTGGAGAAGCTGGGGTTGCGGCGCCCGCGTGGGGTCATCGCGCACGGCGTGCCGGAGGCGTTTCAGGCGGCCCAACGCCTCGGCTTTCCGGTGATGGTGCGACCCAGCTACGTGCTCGGGGGCCGCGCCATGGAGATCGTCAGCTCGCAGAACGAGCTCACGGGTTACCTGCGCCGCGCGTTCGAAGCGATCGAGGACACCGAAAGCCCCACCATCTTGATCGACGAATTTCTGCAAGACGCGATCGAGGTCGACGTCGACTGTCTCGCGGACGGCAAGGTTGCCGTGATCGGCGGCTTGCTGCAACACGTGGAGCAGGCCGGTGTTCACTCCGGCGACTCGACCATGGTGTTGCCTGCGCACACTTTGCCGGCGCCTGTGCTGGCCGAGATCCGCGCGGCCACCCACGCACTTGCGCTCGAGCTCGGCGTGCGAGGTCTGATGAACGTGCAGTTCGCGGTGCGTGGAGACACGGTCTACGTGATCGAGGTCAACCCGCGGGCATCGCGGACCGTCCCGTTCGTGAGCAAGGCCATCGGCCGGCCCCTCGCGAAGATCGCGACCAAGGTCATGGCCGGCAAGAGCTTGGCCGAGCTCGGCATGGTCGAAGAGATCGTGCCCTCGCACGTCGCGGTCAAAGAGTCGGTGTTCCCGTTCGCGAAACTACCGGGCGTCGACATCATACTCGGGCCGGAGATGCGCTCGACCGGCGAGGTGATGGGCATCGGCGCGACATTTCCGGAGGCATTCGACAAGGCCATGCTGGCGGCGGGCACGCGACTGCCGGACAGCGGAACGGTGTTCGTGAGCGTACGCGACGAGGACAAGGCGGAAGTGTGCGGCATTGCGCGGCGCCTCGTCGCGGCGGGCTTCGAGCTCGTCGCGACCGACGGCACCGCCCGCGTGCTCGGGGAGGCGAACGTGCCCTGTCGCCGCATCAACAAGGTGTTGCAGGGCAGCCCGCACATCGCGGACCTGCTGCGGCAAGGCGCGATCGACATGGTGATCAACACCACCTCGGACGCGCGCGCGATTCGCGACAGCTACTCGATTCGCAGGCAGACGCTGATGTCGGGCGTGGCCTACTTCACGACCATCGCGGCTGCCGATGCCGCTACCGGCGCGATAGAGGCCACCCACGCGCGCGGTCCCCGCTTCAGCGTGCGCACCCTGCAGGAATACCACAACGGCTCGTGACGGCCGATCTTGCCGCGCGGCGGGCCGGGGTGTACGACTAGCGCCCTATGGACCGCTATCCGATGACGACCGAGGGGCACCAGGCGCTGACGGCCGAGCTCAAGCACCTGCAGGGCGTGGAACGGCCCAAGATCTCCAAAGAGATCGGCGTTGCGCGCGAGCACGGCGATCTCAAGGAGAACGCCGAGTATCACGCGGCCAAGGAACGCCAGGGTCACATCGAAGCGCGCATCGCGCACCTCGAAGGCATGTTGTCGCGCGCAGAGGTCGTCGACGCGAGCCAGATGAACGGCGTGCGTGTGAAGTTCGGCGCTCGGCTGACGCTCGAGGACGTCGACAGCGGCGAGGAGAAGAGCTTTCGCATCGTGGGCGCGGAGGAAGCCGACGTGGCGAAGGGTACGATCTCCGTGACATCACCCATGGCGCGCGCATGCATCAACCACGAGGTCGGCGACGAGGTCCGCGTCAACGCTCCGGGCGGCGCGCGCAACTACCAAATCATCGACCTCAAGTGGAAATGACGGGCGGCGCAGCGCGAGCAGTCACGCTGGCGCAGCAGTAGCGTTGCCATGCAGACGAGCGACTTTCGGCTTCCGGTCGGGGACGGCGTCGAGCTCTTCGTACACCACTGGGAACCGGACCGCCCGCCCAAGGCGGCTCTGCAAATCGCCCATGGCATGGCGGAGCACGCCGCGCGCTATGCGAGGCTGGCGGCGCGACTGACCGGCGCAGGTTACGCGGTCTATGCCGGCGATCACCGTGGCCATGGCCAGACTGCGCGCGCGCCTGGCGACCTGGGCTACCTCGCGGACCACGATGGTTTTGCGGTGTTGACCGAGGATCTGTTCAAGCTCAATCGCAGGATCGCGAGCGATCATCCCGGCACCCCCCTGTTCTTGCTCGGCCACAGCCTGGGCTCGCTGCTCGCACAGCGCTATCTGTTCACGCGTGGCGACAGCGTCGACGGTGTGGTGCTCAGCGGCACGAGCAGCGGCTCGGAGTGGCTCGCGCGTGGTGGTAAGGCTGTCGCCAAGGTCGAGCGCCTGCGGCTCGGTCCTCGCGGCCGTAGCAGGCTGCTCCAGGTTCTCTCCTTCGGCGATTTCAACCGGCGCTTCAAGCCCATTCGCACCGAATTCGATTGGCTCTCGCGCGACCCGCGCGAGGTCGACAATTACGTCGCCGACCCGCTATGCGGCTTCGACTTCACTGTCCAGGGCTGGATCGACGTGCTCGATGGCGTGATCGCGAACAACCGAGCGGACAACATCGCACGCGTGCCGCACACGCTGCCGATCTATCTCTTCAGCGGTGAGCAAGACCCAGTTGGCCGCAACACCGCTGCCGTGAAAGAGCTGGCAAATGCCTATCGCCGCGCAGGTGTGAGCGACGTGACCGAGCGTTTCTACCCGGGTGCCCGGCACGAGACGCTCAACGAACAGAACCGCGACGAGGTCGAGCAAGACCTGCTCTTCTGGCTCGACGCCGTGCTCGCACGGCGCCCGGGCCCGCGCGCATGACGGTCGACGAGCTCGTGCTCGGATTGCAGTCCTGCCTGTCCGAGACGGTGCCGAACGAGAGCGCGCGCAGGGCGCTCGGTGCGGCGTTGCAGGCGTTTGCACCCGAGGATTCGTCGTTCGGTGAGCTTGCGATAGCGCTCGAGCGCGGTGGGAGCCGCCGCGAGATCGCGATGAGCGCTGCCACCGCCATGCGACTCCTGCTCGCGGCCCGCGCACGCACGGCGGCAGAGCAACCAGAGCCGCCCAAGCCGGCGCCCGCAGATCGCCGGCGCGCTCGGCTCGAACGCGGACAAGCGCGCGCGCTCGCGGCGCGGCGGGAAGAGCTGCCCGTGCCGCAGCAGCCGGTCGAGGACTTGCCGGGCGTGGGCCGAGCCAGCGGCTTGTTCCTGCGCGCGCGCGGCCTGCGCACGCTCGGCGACCTCGCGTGGCTGCTTCCGCTCGGCTACCACGACGAGCGCGACGTGGTCGAGATCGCGGATCTGCGCGTGGGCGAGCGTCAGGTCACCCACGGCCAGGTGGTGAGCGCACAGCAGCGGCCGGCTGGACGTGGGCGGCGGCTGGCCGAGGTGATCCTCGAACAACCGCCGGGTTCTCCGGGCGCGGGCGCGCGCTTGCGGCTGATTTGGTTCCGCGCGCCCCCGGGCTTGCTCGCGCGCTTTCGTCCGGGTGCGCGCTTTCGCGTGGCGGGTGTGGTCGAGCGCTTCTCGGCCATGCCTTCGATGAGCCATCCTCAGACCGAAGTGCTGTCTGCCGCTGGTCAGGCCCAAGCGGCCGGCATCGTGCCCCGCTACGCGGCCGTGCCCGGCGTGCCTCCCAAGGTGCTCGCACGGGTGGTGCGGGCGGCGCTCGAGCGCTGCGCGCCCCATCTTCCGAACGCCATCCCGCGGTCGCTCCGGCAACAACAAGAGCTCGTCGACATCGGTGACGCACTGCGAGCGCTGCACGCACCGCCGCGCGAGCTCGATGCCGAGGCGCTCGCACGCTGGAACCAGCAGCGCACCGAGCATCACGCGCGGCTCGCTTTCGAAGAGTTCTTTCTGCTCGAGCTCGCGTTGCACCGCCGGCGTGCCGAGGAGCAGGGCGTGCTGGCAGAGCCGCTCGATCCACCGGCCGCGCCGCTGCAACGCGCCCAGGCGGCGCTCGGATTTTCGCTGACGGCCGCGCAAGCGCGGGCGGTCGGGGAGATCGCGCAAGACATGAGACGAGCGCGGCCCATGCGCCGCTTGCTGCAAGGCGATGTCGGTTCGGGCAAGACCGCGGTGGCGCTGCTCGCGGCGGCTCACGCGGTTGCGGCGGGCGCGCAGACCGCGCTGATGGCGCCAACGGAGGTGCTGGCCGAGCAACACTTTCGTTCGATCGCGACGCTGGCGCAGGCCCTGGGCTTGCGCGCGGCGCTCGTGCTGGGCGGTGAGCGGGCGTCGCACCGCAGGAAGACGCGCAAGGCGCTGGAGGAGGGCCTCATCGATCTGGTGGTCGGCACGCACGCGCTGCTGTCCGAAGGCGTGCGCTTCTCGCGGCTGCGTCTGGTGGTCGTCGACGAGCAGCATCGCTTCGGCGTGGCGCAGCGCCTGCGCTTGGTGGACAAGGCACAGGGGCTCGCGCCACACCTCTTGGTGATGACGGCTACGCCGATCCCGCGAAGCCTGACACTGGCGCTGCACGGCGACCTCGACGCCAGCGTCCTCGACGAAATGCCGCCCGGGCGGGTGCCCCCGATCACGCGGGCCTACCGCAGCACCGAGCGCGCGGAAGCGCTCCGACAACTGGAGCGGGGTCTGGCGGCCGGGGGTAGGGCGTTCGTGGTCTGTCCTGCGATCGAGCCGAGCGAGGACAGCGGTTCGCGCTGTGCGATCGAGACTCACGCCGAGCTCTCGGAGAGCTTCGCGCAGTTCGGTGTTGCTCTGCTGCACGGCAGACTCGAGCCGGCGGCCCGACAGGAGGCGCTCGAGCGCTTTGGTCGAGGCGAAGCCCGCGTGCTGGTGTCGACCACCATCGTAGAGGTCGGTCTCGACGTACGCGAAGCCAACGTGATGCTGATCGAGCAGGCCGAGCGTTTCGGTTTGGCGCAGCTCCATCAACTGCGCGGTCGTGTGGGTCGCGGCGGGCAGCGCAGTGCGTGTTTGCTGATTCACGATGCTGCGAGCGAGGAAGCGCGCGAGCGCATCCGCATCCTGTGCGAATGCGCCGACGGCTTTCGCATCGCGGAAGAAGACCTGCGCCTGCGCGGGCCCGGCGAGCTGTTCGGCCGCAAGCAATCGGGCCTGCCTGGCTTTCGTTTCGGCGACTTGCGCCGCGACCAGCCGCTGCTCAAGCAAGCGCAGGTGCTCGCGCGCGAGCTGATCGAGAGCGACCCGGGCCTCGAGCGAGAGGAGCACACTGGTGCGCGGCGTGCGCTGGAGGCGCTGTCGGAGGGCGAGCGCGCGCTGGTGAAGGAGGAGGCGGGCTGATGGCAGCCGGCCTGCCGCGTCTACTGGTCGCTGGCTTGGTGCTCGCTGCGCTCGAGATCGCGCTCGTGCTCGCTACTGGGCGCGACCTGTTCTTGTCGCGAACCGAGCTCTTGCGTTATGCGCTGCTCGCGCTCACGGCATGGCCTGCGTGCTGCGTTGCCCTCGGCCTGCTCGGACGTGGTGCGGCGCAGGCGCTTGCCCGCGGCGTGGCGTGGGGAGGGCCGGAGCATCACCGCAGGGTCCAGTGGGCCGCGTTCGCGTTGACGCTTCCGGCCTCGGGCGTCGGGCTGTGGCTGCTCACTGCGGGCCGCCGCGCGCGCGAGATCCCGGGGCGACCCGTCCTGGTGGTGCTCACGGCGTGTGCGTGCGCAGCGTCGGCGTCGTGGCTGCTGGGGGCGCTCGTTCGCCGTCGCGCGCGCGTAGCTGCGTGGGTGGTGCCGCTGGCTTTCGCCGGGGCCGGCGTCGCGCTCGCGGTCGACGAGCTCGTGCTCGTGCGCCTCTATCCACCGTTTCATCTGGGCCTCGAGCTTCTGTCGGTTGCCGGGGCGCTGGTCGGCGGGGCGCTGTTATCGAGACCGAGGGACGGTCGGGCGGCGGTCTGGGCGTTCTGCGCGTTGCTGCTGGCTGCAGTTGCATCTTTCGAGCTCCGCACGCTCGCTTCAGCGCCGAATCTACGGATCGCAATCGCGCGGACGGCGCCGCTCAGCGGAAAACTGCTGCGCTTGGCGCGTCCGGCGGCATCGCAGCTCGCGGGCGAGCCCGGGCAAGCCCTAGCCAAGGTGGCGCACACCTCCACCACGCCTGGAATCGACTTGCGCGGCCGGGACGTGCTGCTCATCACGATCGACGCGCTGCGGGCCGATCGGCTGCGAGCGTACGGCGGTCACGGCCTGACACCGGCGCTCGACGCGTTCGCCACCGAGTCGGTCGTGTTTCAGCGCGCTTACACCTCGACGCCGCACACGTCGTACGCGCTCTCGAGCCTGATGACCGCGAAGTACATGCAGCCGCTGCTCGCAATCGCGGACAGCGCCACCGAGCACGTGACCCTAGCGCAGCTCTTGCGCCGTCACGGCTACCGTACCGCCGCGTTCTATCCGCCGGCGATCTTCTTCGTGGATGGGGAGCGCTTCGAATGGCTCCGCCGCGACGGCATGGGCTTCGAATATGCGAAGGCTATGTTTGCACCCGCTGCTGACCGAGTGCCACAGCTCGAAGTGTACTTGCGCTCCGTCGAGCCGGGCCACCCGTTGTTCGTCTGGGTCCACTTGTTCGAGCCGCACGAGCCGTACGAGCCGCCGCCCGAGTTCGCGCGCGGTGACTCGCCGGAAGCGCGCTACGACGGTGAGGTGGCGGCGGCCGACGCCAGCGCTGGTCGACTGATCGCGAGATTCCGGGCAGCTCGGCCGGGGGCAACCGTGATCGTGAGCGCCGACCACGGCGAGGAGTTCGGTGAGCACGGTGGTCGCCACCATGGCACCACGTTGTTCGACGAGCAGGTGCGCGTGCCGCTGCTCTGGTCGTCGCCTGGCGCGACACGGCCTGCCGCGATCGAGGCTCCCGTCGAGCTGATCGACTTGCCGACAACGTTGCTCGCCGCGCTCGGTATTCCACGCGATGCTCGGATGCGCGGAGACGATCTCTCGCCGCTGCTCGCGGGCGCGCCCGCATGGCCGGAGCTGCGCGCCTTCGCGTCGATCGAGGGGGCGCGCATGCTGACCGACGGACATAGAAAGCTCATCTGCGAGCAGAGCGAGTGTCAGTTGTTCGACTTGCTGGCCGATCCGCGTGAGCGCCGAGACGTTTCGAGCGAGCATCCGGCAGAGGCCGCGGCGCTGCGCGGCGAGCTCGAGCAGCTGATGGTCTCGATCCCGCGGGTCGAAGCGCTTGCGATGGCGGGTGGCGGCGCATGGCCGGAGGCGCTTTCCCGCGCCAAGCTCGGCGACGCAACCGCGATCCCCGACTTGTTGCCCTTGCTCGGTGCCCCGCGTGCAGACGTGCGCGCGGCGGCGGCAAGGGCGGCGGGCGAGCTTCACGCGGTGGCTGCGCGGAGCGTGCTCGCGCGCATGCGTGACGGCGACGGCGACGAGGCGGCGCGGGCCGAAGCCGCAATTGCCTCCTTGCGCCTCGGCGACACGGACGCGCGCGCGCAGGTCGAGTCGTCGTTGATGAGTGCCGAGGCAAAGCCCAGCGAGCGGTCCGCGCTCGCCGCGCTGGCGCTGGCCACGGCTGGCAGCAAGGCAGGGCAGGGCGTGCTGTTGGCGGTCGCAGCGGATCTCTCGCTCGACGAAGGGCGGCGCGTGGCCGCGATCCGGGCGCTCGCTTCCGTCGGTGACGGGACCGCGAGCAAAGGGCTCGTGCCTCTGCTGCAAGACGTGCGACTGCGCGGCGAGGTCGCAAACGCGCTCGGGCACATCGGCGATGCGGGCGCGGTTTCTGTCCTGGCGCAGGCTCTCGAGCACGAGCGCTATCCGCTA
>JBIOJD010000072.1:0-12804 GCA_044450485.1 Polyangiales bacterium
CGGTTATCTCCGCGGCGTGTGGGGGCGCGACAGCTCGAACGTGTGGGCCGTGGGCGACGCTGGCGCGATCGACTTCTGGAACGGCACGTCGTGGAGCGCGTGCACGCCCGCCGCGGCCGGCTTGAGCGCGGTGACCGGCAGCATGACCATGGTCTGGGCCGTCGGTAACTCCGGGACGGTGCTACACACGAACTGACGACCGCGACCTTTGGCCATCGGCTGAGCAGGGCGGTTGACCCGATGGCCCAAGATGCGCGCCCAGCTGCCGTGATTGCGTCGAGCGCGCCGACGCGCGGTGTGCTCGCGCTGCTCGGGGCGTTCGGCATTTGGGGAGGACTGCCGCTCTATCTGCGCGAGCTGTCGAGCGTGCCCGCGAGCCAGATCGTCGTGTACCGGCTGGTGTTCTGCTGCGCCTTCGTCCTCGCGTGGCTCGGTCTGCGCGGCGCGGTCGGACAGGTGCGCAACGCGCTCGCGGTTCCCTCGACGCGTAGGCGTCTCTTGCTCAGCGCCATGCTCATCAGCACCAACTGGTTGGTCTACGTGTGGGCGGTCGGCAACGGGCGCGTCGTGGAGTCGAGTCTCGGCTACTTCATCAATCCGCTCGTGAACGTCGCGCTCGGCGTGCTGTTCCTGCGCGAGCGGCTGAGAGCGCTCCAAGTCTGCGCAGTCGCGCTGGCGTCGCTCGGCGTCGCCTACCTGACCTGGCAAGCCCACGCAGTGCCATGGATCGCGCTCACGCTGGCGCTGTCGTTCGGGGGCTACGGCCTCTTGCGCAAGACGATCGCGGTCGAGGCCATGGCGGGCCTCGGCGCCGAGACCTTGCTGCTCGTGCCCTTCGGCGTCGCCTACATGGTGTGGTGCGAGCTGGCCGGCTCAGGTGTCCTCCGACACGCGGATGGCCGTGTCGTCGCGCTGCTCGTGTTGAGCGGGCCCGTCACCGCCGTCCCGCTGTGGCTGTTTGCGTACGGTGCGCGGCAGGTCGCCTACTCGACGGTCGGGCTGCTGCAATACCTCGGTCCGAGCCTCCAGCTCGCGCTCGGCGTGCTCGTCTTCGCGGAACCGTTCCCGCGCGTGCGCGCCGCGGGCTTCGCGCTGATCTGGGCCGCGCTCGCGCTCTACGCCGCTGAAGGCTTGTGGCGAGCGCGCGCGCTCGCACGGCGCTAGCGGCGCGCTGCTCTCAGGCCGCGCGCAGCGCTCGTCAGTGCCACAGGCCGACGCCGAGACCCGCGTTGAGGTAGCGCTCGGCCACGTCCGCGAATGCGCCGGCGCTCAGCGTGAACTCCTCGAGCAGGCCGAACAGATCCCAGCTGAACAGCCGCACGTTGGTGCCCACGGTCGCGTGCGCACGGTAGCGTCCACCCGAGAAGCGGCTCGGCTCGAGGTAGCTTCCGGCGCGCATCTGCACCCAGTCCGCGATCGGCTCGCCCTCGACGCCAGCGCGCAGCCCGATGCTCACGTTGCTGCCCGAGGTGTGGAGCTGCTGCGACAGGAACGACTCGAGGCCCACGCCGTCCGGAGTCGCGCCGATCGCGATCACTTCGGTCGAGACGAGCAAGTAGCGCCGAGAGAGCGCGCGCAAAGCGTGCTCGCGCTCCTGCGCCAGCTCCGCGAGCCTGGCCATCAGCTCGCGCTCTTCGTTCCAGCGCAGCGTGACCTCCTCGGCCCAGAACGCCGGGTCCTTCGGCACGTCGTCGCGCACGATCGGCACTGCCGAGGGCGGCTCGAGCTCGGCCACCTCGGGCAGCGCGCGCTCCTGAGCGAGCTGCATGCGCTCGGCCAAGCGCTCGCGCTCGAGCTGCCGCTGCTCGCGGTCCCGCCTGCGCGCCAGCATCGCGGCGCGCAGCTGCTGCTCGAGCGTGTGCGGGTTCACCCATTTGCGGTTGAGCGGTCGCGGGCCGAGCTGGAACGCGAAGCCCGCCTGCAGCTCCCACGGCAGCTGGATCTGTCGCGGCAGTCTCAGGTTTGCGGCCAGCACCTGCGACGATTTACCGGACTGCACGGGCAAGCGCGCGGCGAATCCCAAGCGCCAAGGCCGGTCGGCCAGCGCGAGCACCGCGCCGACTTCCGGGCTCGTGCCTCCGAAGTCGACCAGCGAGTCGCCTGCGTCGGTCGTGATGCTGAGCACGGCGGTGCGGGCGCCCAGGCCGAGCATGAGCTGCCCGTCGGCCAGTTGATAGCCCGCCCCGTAGTTCCCGATCGCGAGCGACAGGTTCGCGTTGGCTGCGCTGACCGCAGGCGGGCGCACCCCGATCACCCCGTACATGTCTGAGGCGGAGCGCAGATCTGCGCCCGAGCGTGGCACCACGGGCGGAGCCTCGGCGCTCGGTTTCGCCAAGCGGTAGCTGTGAAGGTTGATCAGCGCGCCCGCGCCGAAATCGCCGAAGCGCATGCCGAGGCCGACCGTGGTGAAACTGAAATCCCCGTAAGTGAATCCGGTGCGCCCGTTGTTCTCGAGGTCGCTGTTGCGCAGCATCGTCGGCACGATGCTGGCGGTGGCGTCCCAATCGAACCAGCCCGTGGCCCACAGCGTGCGTGTGGCGTACGCCGCGGCGTTCCACGGCGCACCCTCGATGCCGGTCGCGAGCGCGGTGTAGGCACCGCTCAAGCCGATGATGCGACCCGAGCCGAGCACCGCGCCAGTGACCAAGTCGAGGTTGAAGTCCTTGGTCTGAGCCACCTTGTTCTGCGCGTTCGCCGCGGAAGCGGCGAGCAACATCAGCGTGACCGCAATCGCGTGAGCGCAGCAAGCCCCGCGGATGGGTGGGCCCCGGCGAGCTTTGCTCGACGGGCGGGAAGGGCGCGTGCCCTTCCCGGTATCCAGCCGGGGTGGGCCCCGGCGAGCTTTGCTCGACGGGCGGGAAGGGCGCGTGCCCTTCCCGGTCATCCTAGCTGGCGGCACGGACATGGCGTTCCGCGGCTTCGGCGATGCGTTGCTCGAGCGCGCCTGGATCGAGAGCGTGCAAGCGTGCCGCGACGGTCTCGCGCGCTAAAGGGCGAAGCGCGTGGCCTGCGCGTGCGGGCAGGGACCGCACCGCGGCTTCGCGCAGCCGCGCGAGGAATGCTGGCTCTCGCTCAGCCCGCCGGCACAGCGCTGCGTGCGCTTGCAGGCAGATGTCCGGCTGGGCGCAGACGAGCACCGCGTCGCAACCGGCGGCCACGGCTTCGCACGCCGCCTCCGCCACGCCGTAGTGGTCCGCGATCGCCTTCATCAGCAGGTCGTCGCTGAACAGCACGCCCGCAAAACCGATCTGCCCGCGCAGCAGCCCTTGGAGCGTCTTGTGCGACAGCGTGGCCGGTCGTCCGGGATCGACCGCGTCGAACACGATGTGCGCGGTCATGATCGCGGTGAGCTGTTTGGCCGCCAGCGCGAACGGTCGCAGCTCGACGCGCTGCAACCTCTCGAGATCGTGCGACACACGAGGCAGCGCCAAGTGGCTGTCGAGCGCCGCGTCGCCGTGTCCGGGAAAGTGCTTGCCGCACGAGGCCACGCCGGCTTGCCGGAGGCCTTCCGCAAAGGCGATCCCATGACGCGCGCACAGCTCCGGATCTGCGCCGAAGCTTCGATCGCCTATGATGGGGCTGTCGGGGTTGCTGTCGACGTCGAGCACCGGCGCAAAATCGAGGTTCACGCCGAGCGCCGCGAGCTGAGCGCCGAGCAGCGCACCCGCAGACCGCGTGAGTGCCTGATCGTCGATTGCGCCCAGCACGCGCATCGGCGGCAGCTGCAGCACGGGCGGCCCCAGGCGCTGGACCCGCCCTCCCTCCTGGTCAATGGCGATCCACGGTGGCAGGTCCGCTGGGAAAGCGGCCCACAGCCGCCCGGTCAGCGCGGCCACCTCGTCGGGTGGGCCCAGGTTGCGCCGAAACAGAACAAACCCCCCGAGCTCGCCCCGGGCCGCCGCGCCGAGCAGGCCCACGTCCGGCTCCTGCCCCGGAAAACCGGCGATCAGCGCTTGACCTGCCAGCTTGCGGGGAGAATCGGGTATCATACGCTATAGCTTCGGAGCACCGGCCCAGCCCGCGGCTCGCCCCCGGGCGGCCCGAGCATACATCCTCCGGGCAGATTGCCATTGTTCGTCCCCTTCCTGATTGCTTTCGCGCCGGCTCGCGCCGGGGCGCCGCCACGATGAAATCTTCAGAGCCACACGCGCCGCGGGCCACGCCCGCCGGCGCAGGACCCGACAAAGGGCCCGGCCGACCGCGCCCAGTTTCCGAGGCCGGCGCACCGTCTCCCGTCATCTATGCGGGCTTGATCGCCCCCGAGCGCGTCGACCCCGACGCGGTCAAGGTCTTGAAGCGCCTCACGCGCAGCGGCCACACCGCGTACCTCGTCGGCGGCGGCGTGCGCGATCTGCTGCTCGGCCGCTCGCCCAAGGACTTCGACATCGCCACGAGCGCGCGGCCCAACGAGGTCCGCAGGCTCTTCCGCAACTGCCGCGTCATCGGACGGCGGTTCCGCCTCGCGCACATCTTGTTCGGCGCCAAGATCATCGAGGTCGCGACCTTCCGTCGCGATCCGACCCAAGGCGAGCCTCTGGTCAACTTCGACGAGGAAGGCGAGTCGCCGTCGGCGTGGCCCGCGCCCAAGGAGCGCGGCGACGACGCGGATCTGCTGATCCGCCAGGACAACGTGTTCGGGCTGCCGCACGAAGACGCGATCCGTCGCGACTTCACCATCAACGGCCTGTTCTACGACATCGAGCGCGAAGAGGTCATCGACTACATCGGCGGCGTGCGCGATCTGCGCGAGCGCGTGGTGCGCACGATCGGCGAGCCGGACGTGCGCTTTCGCGAAGATCCGATCCGGATTTTGCGCGCAATCAAATTCAGCGCGCGGCTGGATCTCGGGATCGCGCCCGAGGTCTACGACGCGATGGTCGATCTTCGCGACGAGCTGTCGCGCAGCGCGCCGCCGCGCGTGCTCGAAGAGATCCTGCGCTTGCTGCGCGGCGGTGCCGCGGAGCGCTCGATCAGCCTGGCGTGGGACGTGGGCGCGCTCGGCGTGCTCTTGCCCGAGCTGACCGCGCACATCGAAGACCAGGCCGACGACGCAGAGCGCTTGTGGGATCGCTTGCTCGCGGTCGACGCGCTTCATGCCGACGGTCGGCTGCCGAGCGATGCGGTGCTGATCAGCGCGCTGCTCGAAGGCCCTTTGCACGAGGCGATGTTGGGCGTGCGCGACCCGGCGGCCGCGTTCGACGAGTTCTTCGGCGAGATGATCGGGCGCTTGCCATTGCCTAGGCGGATGCGCGACCGCATGCGCCTGGTGCTCGCGGCGCAACGCAGGTTGGAGCGTGGCCAGGTCGGCACGCTGAAGCGGCGCGAGCTGTTTCCCGACGCCGCGCACCTGTTCGAGCTGCGTCTGCGGGCCCTCGGCCGCGGAATTCCGGATTGGCTCTACGACTACGAGCAGCGTGAGCTACCCCCCCCGCGTCGCGGCTCGGTCCGCGGCTAGGCCGCCTCTCTAGATCTCGCGCGGCGCCTCTGATACAACCAGCGCCGCTGGGGAACTGCCCTTGCAAGTTGCTGAAATAACTGACGAAGCTGAGCACCCGAGACTGCCGACGCGATGACCACACAGACCGTTGAACGACTGCTCGCGAACTATTCCTCGGATACGCCCGGCGTGATCGCCAACCTGCGTCGACTGCTCTGCAGCGGCTCGCTTGCAGGCACGGGCAAGCTCGTGATCCTGCCGGTCGACCAAGGCTTCGAGCACGGCCCGGCGCGCAGCTTCGGACCGAACCCCGACGGTTATGACCCGAGCTACTTCCCGAGCCTCGCGGTCGAGGCCGGCTGCAATGCCTACGCCGCGCCGCCCGGCTTCATCGATTGCATCGCGCGCGAGTACGCGGGCAGGCTGCCACTGATCCTCAAGCTCAACAGCAGCGACTCGCTCGGTGGGCCGGAACAACCATACTCTGCGCTCACAGGCGACGTAGGCGACGCGTTGCGGCTCGGTTGCACCGCGATCGGCTTCACGATCTATCCCGGCTCCGAGCACCGCAACGAGATGTACGACGAGATCCGCGGGCTGATCGCGGAGGCGCGCGAGGTCGGTTTGCCGAGCGTGATCTGGTCGTACCCGCGCGGCGGCAAGCTCAGCAAAGACGGCGAGACCGCGCTCGACGTGGTGGCATACGCGGCGCACATCGCGTGCCAGCTCGGCGCGCACGTCGTCAAGGTCAAGCCCCCGACCGCGCACATCGAGCAAGCCGAAGCGAAGAAGTCCTACGAGAAGGTTCCGAAGGACACGCTCGCAGACCGCATCCGCCACGTGGTGCAGTCGTGTTTCAACGGCAAGCGCATCGTGATCTTCTCGGGCGGTCCAGCCAAGGGCACCGACGCCGTGCTCGCCGAGCTGCGCGAGATCCACAAAGGCGGCGGCTTCGGCACGATCATGGGCCGCAACTCGTTCCAGCGGACGCGTGCCGAAGGCGCAGCGCTGCTCAAGAGCGCGATCCAAATTTTCGGAAGCTGAGCCCGAGCAGGAGCAGCAAGGCGACGGTCAGCGGCGTGGCTGGCCTGCCATGCCCGACGGCCGCACAGCTTGCGCAGCCGCCGCGGGCTGGGGGCTCACGCTTCGCGCTCGACGCCGCAGGCACGTGGCCGCCGGCTTTGGGGTCGAAGGTCGTGACGCCCATCCCGAGCGCGCGGAGGTCCTCGTCCGCTTGCGGCATGGGTCGCGTGCGGCTGCACTCGCCGAGCGCGAGCTTTCCGCCTTGCGCGCTCGCGTACACGAAGTAGCTCTCGTTCGCGGTGAGCTCGCTCCCGCACGCGGGTGCTGCCAGCAGCTCGACCGTTTCGTCGCGCACGCCCTTCCACGCGCGCACCACCGAGAGCCGCACGCGGTGCACGCCCTCGACGTCGCCTCGAGCTTGCGCGACCTCGATCACGCGGCCTTCGAACACCGCGTCCGCCTGCTCGTAGGCCTCGAGCGGCGTGAGCGACGGGCACTCGCACGCGGCCGCCTTCGAGCAGGGGACGATCGCGGCGAGCATCAGCGCCAGCGCGCCGGCCCCGGTCGCGCACCGCAAGCGCTGCTCGGCGGAGAGGGCGGGATTCGAACCCGCGGTAGGGCTTTTGGCCCTACGGACGCTTAGCAAGCGCCTACCTTCAGCCACTCGGTCACCTCTCCAACTGTTCGAAATTTCAAGGAAGATGCGCCATCCGCGCGATGCCGGAAAGCGGAGTTATGTCCCGAATGCGCCAAGGGTGTCAATCCGAAGCACACGGCGTGGGGCTGTGCGTGGCCGGCGCCGCGACTGCTTGCAGGTGGTCGGACAGTGCGGTTGCTGGCGCCTGCCCGAAGGCAAAAATCGACGTGCGTCGCCGCAGTCGGTGCACACCCCTCGCGGCTCAGCGCTCGGCTTGACTCCGTCTTTTGTATATACATATTATCATAATACATATTTACAAAACATTGAGGACCATTTGTTGGTGGAGATCGCGGAGAAGCTCGATCGTTGGGCTGCGGCACGGAACGCATCGGATCGTGCCGGAGGAATGCTCGGCATCAAGCCTTGTCGCATCCGCCTTCTCGATCAAATGGCGCTCTTCGAGCTCGGGACCAAGCTGCCGCTCGTGGCGACGAACGACGTGGACGTCCACGCGGACTACGAGCACGCGATGCAGCAGGAGTTCGCGCGCCTCCTGCGCACGAAAGGCAAGCTACTCGATCCGCTAGGCAACGAGGTCTGGATGCCGAAGGAGACGCGTTACCGGACGCTCTATCGAGGCGAGCTCGTGCGCCTCGACGTGGCCGACGAGGAGTCGCTGCTGTTGTCCAAGGCGTTGAAGGCGCCGCGCAAGAACGGACCTTTGATCACGGCTTACCTGGCGGCAGGTCCTACGGAACGCTTCATGCACCTAGCCCGCGTGTACGGACTCGATTTGGAGCAGTTCTTGTGATCGACATCGCCGATATTCAAGCCCGCGCAAAGGCGCGTGCACGCAGTTTCGCACGTCGACGTGGGGACCCGCGATTTCGCCACGTGCTCGGGCGATACATGGCGGCAGGCTTGCTTCAGACGAATGCCAACGTCGCACGACATCGCGCGCCGCTGCGTGTTGCGGACGTGCTGTGGGCCGGCGAGGCCGAACCACGGCTCTTGGAGCTCTTGCCCGCGCTGCTCGTGAAGAAACCCGGATTGTTCGTCGATGCGCGCGGGCTACCGGATGACTTGGACGCGGCAGTGCACGCGCTGCGTCACAACCGCGAGCCGGACATGTTTCGCGGTATCGAGGGAGCCGCGCTCCTCAAGTGGCTGCCGCACGTGGGCCACAAGCACAAGCTTCCCAGTCAGCTCAAGACGTTCCGCATGCAACGAGACGACCTGGAGCTCCTGGCGCGCCTGCAACACGAGCTCGGAGGCTCGCAGACCATGGTGCTGCGGCGTGCGCTGCGCGCGCTGGCGTCGAAGACACGCGGGTAGCGGACAGTCGGCATGAAGGGTCGAATGCTGCAAGTGGCGGCATCGGCCCGAGTCGACGTAGTCTCTCTTGTGCGCGCTAGGGGCAATTCCCGCCGCGGCGGTTTCCGAGCCGGTTTGCCGCGCAAGCCTAGTCGCTCTCGAGCTTAGCGATGTCGTAGTAGACGCCAGCTCCGGCGCTGCCTTTGGTGTTCAGCGTGAAGGTCGCGGTGTTCGTGCCTGTGACCAGATCAGCGGCAGGGACCGTGGCCGTGAGCATTTGGAACAGGCCGCCTTGCAGCGCGCTGCGGTAGAGCGACTGGTCGTTGTCGAAGCCTTGGCTGAGCACGTTGTGGCCGTTGATGGCGACGTCGAGGTGCGGGTTGCGCGCCGCGCCCGCGATGCCGAGCGTCAGGAACGCGCCAGCCGCCGGCACGCTCGTGAGATCGAACTTCACGGTCCAGGCGCCGTCGACACTCTGCGCGAAGTACCAATCGGTCTGCTCCGTGCTCGTGCCCACGACGTAGGTCGCGCTGGCCGGCGGCACGGTCCACACGCCGTGCGTCGCGTCCGGGCCGTACATGCGACCGGTGCGCGCCGCGGTGTTGTCGATGCTGGCGGGCCCGTTGGGATCGAAGCGAAATTCACCCGAGCGTTGATCCGAGCTGCCGATCGACCACAGGAGGTTCGCGTGAAATGGCGGCGACCAGGTGAGCGCACCGAGGTCGTTCATGCCCGCGACGACGGTGGCGTTGCCCGCGATCTCACCGCTCGATGGATCGGCGACGATCGTGCCTTGGGTGGCGTAGACGTGAATCGCGTAGCTGCCGGGGCGCACCTCGGGAATCGTGAAGTGGCCGTTTGCATCGGCCTGCGCCCAAAACATGTAGTCGTAGCCTTGTGTGAGCAGCGCGCCGGGCTGTGCCAGCACGACCATCGCGCCTTCGACCGAGCGGCCATGCGCCTCTGCGATCGTGCCGGTGACCGCGCCCCGGTCAGCCGCGAGCGGATACAGATCGCTCTGCATGAAGCAATACGGCCACTGATTGCGCTCGATCGTCGCGCGCGCGAGCGCATCGGCAATCACGCCGTCGTCGTTACCCGCGTTCACGTACACGAGGTTCGGGCCGTAGAGCTTCTGCCATGAAGCGGGCGACGGGGAAGAGATGGCAGAGCCGTAGTGCCCGCCGTGGTACATGTTCAGGATGAGGTTGCTGTGGTGCACCATCAGCTCCTGCTTCACCGGGCCGCCGGTGTAGAACTCCCAGCTCGGCGAGAGCAACCACACGCCAAAGCCGTTGCCGTAGAGCCCGTGCACCGAGTCCTCGGTGCGGTACGAGCCCCAATCGTACTTGGAGAACACGGGGCCTTCGTCATAGTGCTGGCCCACGACTCCCGGTTGCGACGTCGCGCCAGCGAGCGTCATCGGCGCCACCGTCAGCGGGTAGGTCGCGTCCTCGATTTGCGTGCTCGACGAAAACGTCGCGTTCTGCGCCGCGGTCGGCAACGCGCCGTGCCGTTCGCCGGTGTAACCGTGATCGAGGATGCTCGGGTCGAAGCGCTGCACCGTGCGCAGCTCGCTCAGCGTCGCAGGATTGGGATGACCGCTTGTCCCGGTGCGAGCGATCAAGAAGTAGTAGAAACCGCTCACACCTCGACGCACCACGTAATGGAGATCCCAGTCCATATCGTGATTGCCCAGAGAGGTGTCGACGAAGGAAAGCTCCACGGTGTCTGCGCTTTGCTGCACCACGCTGTGCGCAGACGCGCTGATCGAGTAGTAGCTGCCGCCGCCGCTCTCCGAGACGTAGAGCGAGTCTCCCGAGTGCATCAAGCTCTTGCCCTTGGTGCTGAGCTGCGTGAGCTGGCCGTTGTTGCCGATCGTCAGCGACACGAGCCCATTCGAGACGACCGAGCTGCTTCCGCTCTGCATCAGCGTCACCGCGTCGCCGGTCGGCATCGGGCAGTCGGGCGTGAGCGGAATGGTTGCGGGGCTGCCGCCCGTCCCGGCGCTCATCGCGCTGCCGCCGCCCGTCCCGCTCGAGCCTGGCGCGCCCGAAGCCCCGCCCGGACCTCCGGCGCCACCGCTTCCCGCGCCGCCGCTGCTCTGCGCACCTGTGCTCCCCGCCGCACCCGTGGAGGCGTTCGAGCCGCCGCTGCCGCCACCGGTTCCCGAGCCGCTTCTCGCGATCGAGCTCGTCCCGCCGCTGCCGGCGTCGGTCCCGGAGCGTGCGCGGGCGCTGCACCCCAGCAGCCCGACCAACACGAAGAAGAGCCCCGCGCGCCAAACGCGTCGCCTCGTGCAGAAGATCAGCTCAGCTCCCGTGTCGCAGCCCACCGTTTACCTGCAGTGCGTCCGCAGCCACAGCTTCGGGTCACTCGGCCTGCGGCGCCATCCCAACGCTGCGGGGCGCCCGCATTTGACAGACGTGCCCCAAAAGCTACTATCCGGCGCCTCTTTTGCGGCCGTAGCTCAGCTGGATAGAGCATCGGTCTACGGAACCGAGGGTCGCAGGTTCGAATCCTGCCGGCCGCGCAAAGGGATCACCAGAAGGTCGCGGTGGCGCGCGCGTTGAACAGCACGGCGCGGCTCAGATGCAGCCCATGCCGACGGAGGTGATCGAGCCGGCGACCACCGGCGCGCTCACGCTGTTTGCGGCACTGCCGGGCCAGCCCAAGGTGACCTCGCAAGCGTGGGCGCCGACGTCGTAGGTAGCCTCGTAGGTGCCGGGTTGGGCGTTGAAGAGCACGCCGAGACCGGCGGAGGTGGTCTTTGTTTCGGTCGCGCTCGGGACACCGCTGGCGTCGAAGTAGAGCAAGGTGCCGGACGCGGGCTTCACGCTGAAGGTGGATCCGGGCGCGCCGATGTTGAGCGCGAGGTGGCCGAGCGTGTCGTCGAGCGTGACGCCCGCGCCCGCGGCTTGCATCTCCACATCGGCCTTGGTCACCGGCTCCAGCGAGAGCGAGGTGTCCATCGCCACGTGCTCGGGGATGATCGCGTCGAGGTAGCCGCTGGCGTGAACGGTGACGGCGATGTTCATGTCGGCCGGGATGTCGATCGAATAGCTGCCGTCGCTCGCGCTCTGGGTGCAGGTGGGGTTGGCGCTGTGCGGGATGGTGATGCACAAGCTCGCCCCCGCGATCGGGTTGCGGCTGACGAAGTCCGTCAGCGCGCCGCCGAGGGGAACGGTGGTCGAGCCGGCGTCTTTTTTCCCTGGCCCGGCCGCGTCGCCACCCGTGGCGGCGTCGGCCTTGCCGGCGGAGGCGTCCTTGGTGGCCGAGCCGGATCCCTTCGGCTTGCTGGAAGCCGTGCTGCTGCTGCCGTCCGCACAGCCCAGGATCGACAGCGCCACCCAGCATGCGCATGCGGTCGCGACATTCGCCTTGGATTTCATCGGTCCCATCCCCTCCTGTGGCTAGCTATTCCAGAGCGCCTTGGTCTGCGCCGTGTCCTCGGTGCCGCGCCACTTCGCGAGCTTGCCGTCTTTGATCACGAAGTGGTGCATCACGTTGTAGAGCGCCTTCTTGCCGTTTTTCTTGAGGCGAACCTCGAACGTCAAGAGGCAGAACACGGCGTCTTCGGAAGCGACGAAGCCGCTCGGCTCGAAACGCGGGAATTCGCACTCCTTACCGAGCGCCTAGAAGAATTTGGTCGCGAACCCCTTGCCCTTGCCTGTGCCGTGCCACGGCACCTCGCGCGAGGCCGCAGCCTCGATGCCCCAATCGATGTCCTCGGACAGGTGTTCGAAAATGGCGGGGACGTCACCCCTTCCGAATGCGGCGTAGATGTTCTGAATGAGCGTGATGTTGGATGCGGCCGACATGGTGTCCTCCTCTGGACTTCCTCATAGGGTTGCCAGCTTGTACGAACGGCCCGCCAATTTGGTTCCGTCGACGCTCACTCGCCCAGGTGATGGATGGCCGCCGGAATACGCACCGTCCGAGCAACCGGCCCCTCTGACCGTCCGCGCGATCAGGCCGGTTTCTGACGCAGCTCGATCACATTGCGATCCGGGTCGCGGATGAACAAGGACAAGCCCGGGCCAAGTCTTTCTGGCCCTTCGCTGATCGGAATCCCGACACGCCCCAGTGTCGCGATCGTCTGCTCCATCGACTCCACCGCGAGCGCGACGTGCGTGTAGCCGGGGTACTTGTCGCCAATGTCCATGAGCGGATTTTGGCCTTCGCCATACGGAGCGCCGTTGACGATGAAGTTGATCTCGACGCCGGCCGCGTTCCGCAGCACCACCACCCGCCCCGCCTCGTGCTCCTGCGTGACCTCGAAGCCGAGCTTGCCGTAGAAATCCACCGACCGGTCGCGATCGATCACCCGAATCCCAATGTGGTCCACGCCCCGAATCGCGATCATGCAACCTAGAGTGGCCGCCTGCAC
>JBIOJD010000073.1:0-12713 GCA_044450485.1 Polyangiales bacterium
CTGGCTCAGCACTTCGGCACCTTGGTCGAGGCCGTGCGCGCGGAGGGTTTCCTGTACCGCATCGACCTCGAGCTCAGGCCCGAAGGCGCGCAGGGCATGCTGGTCGTATCCGACGAAGCGCTCGCCGTGTACTACGAGACCTGGGCCGAGACCTGGGAAAGGGCCACCTTCACCAAGGCGCGACCGGTCGCCGGCGATCTCGGGTTCGGCTGGCGCACCATCCGGCAGGTTGACCCGACGATCTACCGCTCGGTGATGGACATCACCGCGATCGAGAGCATCCGGCAGCTCACCCGGAGAATCGCGGCGACGCACGTCGAGAGCGAGGGAGCGTTCAACGTCAAGCTCGGCGCTGGCGGCATCCGCGACCTCGAGCTCATCGCACAAGCGCTGCAGCTCATGCACGGCGGCCGGATCGAGGAGATCCGCAGCCGCTCCACCCTCGACGCGCTGGAACGCCTGCGCGACGTTCGCCTCTTGTCGCCCGAGCAGAGCAACGCGTTGATCGATGCCTACCTGTTTCTGCGCCGGCTCGAGAACCGCCTGCAGATGGTCGCGGAACGCCAGACCCATCGGCTCACTGCCGAGGCGGCAAGCCGCGAGAAGATCGCCCGCGCCATGGGCTACTCGGGCGCAGACGCGGCTCAGCGCCTCGAGCACGACCTGCAAGCGCGTCGCGACGCCGTGCGGCAAGGCGTGGCGCGGCTGTTTCCCGAACGAGACAGCGAGCCCCTGTTCGCGTTGTTCTCGCAGCAAGCGCCATCGTTGCTCGGCATCGACGGATCGCGGCAGCAGCTCGACGCTCTTGCTGAGCGTTTCGCGCTCGAGATCGGGCGCAGCGCCGACCCCGAGCGCGCGCGCAACAACCTCGACCACTTCGTGCGCGGCCTGGGCGGCCGACGCTTCTACCTCGAGCTGCTGATCGACCGACCCGAGCTCGTCCCGCGGCTGACGGC
The DNA here is from genome assembly GCA_044450485.1 of Polyangiales bacterium. Taxonomy (GTDB): domain Bacteria; phylum Myxococcota_A; class Polyangia; order Polyangiales; family JAFGIB01; genus CAVZVA01. The sequence goes on from JBIOJD010000073.1 coordinate 957, forward strand.
GCTGTTCGCGAGCTCGAGCTATCTGTCGTCGATCCTCGCGGCTCAGCCCGAGCTGATCGAGCCTTTGTTCCTCGATCCGAACGTGCTGCTGCTCGATCGCGAGGAGCTCGAGGCGGACTTCGACGCGATCCTGACCGAGTGCGCCGCGGCGCGTGAGGATCCGATCGAAGCGCGGCTCGCGGCGCTGCGACGGTTTCGTTACCGCCAAACGATCAACGCGGGCCTGCTCGACCTCGGCGGCCACGTCGGGCGCGGCGAGCTGCAAGTCGCTCTCACCGACATCGCGGAAGTCTGCGTGGCGCGCGCGCTGGCTTGGAGCAGGCAGTGGCTCGACGAACGCAGCTCGCGCGGGGCCGAGCCCAGGACGAGCGCGCGCTTCAGCGTCATCGGCATGGGCAAGCTCGCGAGCCGAGAGCTGTCGTACGGTAGCGATCTGGATCTGATCTTCGTCTTCGAGCTGGCGAGCGCCGACGACGACGGCTCCGATCTGCTCGAAGCTCAGGAGCAGTGCACGCGCACGAGCCAGCGCCTGATCTCGATGTTGCAGACCGTGACCGAGGACGGGGCCTGCTACGAGATCGATCCGCACCTGCGGCCGTCCGGCAACCAGGGCACGCTGGTGAGCTCGCTGCCGGCGCTGGAGCAGTACCACCTCTCACCCGGGGACGTCGGAAAAGCCCCGTCGGACGGGGAGCCCGGCAGCGCGATCGGGGCCGCATTGTGGGAACGCATGGCCTTGCTGCGCGCGAGACCGCTGTGCGGGGATCGGGAGCTCGGCGCGCGCTTCGAGCGCCTGCGCGAACGCGTGCTGCGAAGACCGCTACCGGCGGACGCGCTCGACGAGATCGCGCACATCAGGGGACGGATGGAGCGTGAGCTGGCGCGCGAGAGCGAGCGCCGCCACGACTTCAAGCGCGGGCACGGCGGCTTGCTCGACGTCGAGACCGCGGTGCAGTACCTGCAGCTTCGCCACGGGCGCGCGCACCCAGGCTTGTTGGCGGTGGCACCGGTCGAAGCTCAGCTCGACGCGCTCGCGGCGCTGGGCCTGCTCGCGGACGATCATGCGACCGCGCTGCGCCAGGGTTGGGAATTCCTGCAGCGCCTGAGCAGCCGCGTGCGCGTGGTCGAGAACCGCGCGGTCTCCGATCTCGACGAAGAGCGCGGCGACCTCGACGCGCTGGCCCGGGCTCTGGGGTACCCGCCGACGGGACGGCCAGGCGGCGCGCGCCGGGCGCTGCTCGCCGACTACCACCAGCACACCAACGCCGTGCGCAACGCATACGACGCCGTCATGCGCCCCGAGTGAGCGCCCACGAAACGAAAAGGCCCGGTCCGCTCGCGCGGCCGGGCCTCGTCGTGATCGAACGCTGAGAGCAAGCGAACGAGGGGTGAATCGCGGCCCCGCCGCGAGAGGGGAGCCAAGCTCCCCTTCGCGTGGGGTGGGACCCGCCGAGTTCTGCTCGGCGGGCGGGGAGGCGCGTGCCTCCCCGGTTACTAAAAGATGTAGTGCGCGCCCAGGCCGATGGTGTGCTGGGTGCTCTTGCCGTTGAAGAGGTTCTTGCTGCCCGGTCCGCCCGCGCCCGCGAGGGCGATGTCAGCGCGATACTCGAGCCGCGTGGTGAAGTGCTCGGCAAGCGTGACACCCGGAGTGAGCGTGATGTTCAGCAACGTGCTCTTGCCCATGATGCCGCCGGGGGCCGTGCGCGAGCCGTTCTTGTCGCCAAAGAGCTCGACGCGGCCGCCGAAGGAGAACTGGTCCTTCTTGTACACCGGCTGCAAGCCCAGGCCCCACCAGGTGTCGTTCACGCCCGGCGCCACATTCTTCTCGCTGCCGAAGTTGCCCTGGAAGTTGAGCGTGAAGTCGCCCGCGATCACGCCGCCGGTCAGATCCAGCGAAAGCCGGCCGTTGCTGTTCTTGTGGGGCGCCTTGGAGGCAGTGCCCTGCTCCGAGCCGTAGCTGCCCGACAGCGCGGCGAAGAAGGTGTCGCTCGGCGTGATGCCCGCGCGGAAGATCAGGGTCTTCCAGTCGTTGTCGTCGACCCACTTGTCCCAGCCATTGACCACGCCGACGCCGATGTCGGCCTTGTTGTCGATGTTGTAGTGAGCCTTCGCACCGATGTGCGTGAAGGCCTCGGCGAATCCGAACAGGTAGCCGCGTGTCAAAGTCGGGTTGAGCGGCCCCTGGATCACCTCGATGCCTTCGTAGGTCACGAACTTGCCGGCCGTGACCGAGAAGCCCGAGTGCGAGTACTTGGCGTAGGCCTCACGCACGTCGAACGCGTACGTTCCGCCGGGGCCGACGTAGCCGCCGGTGTTGTTGGTCACTGCCGCGTCGGTACCGGCATCGAGATTGATCACGGCGCTGACATCCGGCGAGAACGCGTGCGCGAGCTGAACGCTCGCCGCGTGCAACAGGAACGAGTTCGTCGGCGTGTCATAAACGCGCATCGCGTTCGGAGCGCTCACCTGGCGCAGATTGAGGTGATAGCCGGTCTCGATGAAGCCGGTGATCGCCGTCGGCGGCGGTGCAGGCGCAGCAGCCGGGGCCTCCGGCGCTGGCGCCGGCGCAGCCATGGGCTCGGGCGCTGGTGCGGGTGGCATCGTGTCGACGGGCGCGGGCTCCGCGGGCGGCGGAGCCATCACTGGCTCGGGCGCAGGCGCCGGAGCCGGTGCAGCGGCCGGGGGCGGTGCAGCCGCGGGGGCAGCCGCGGGTGCAACTGGCGCAGGCGCGGCCTGCGCGAGGGCCAGGCTGCTGGCGAACAGCAACCCAACCGGAACCAGGGTCAGCGTATTCTTCGTCATCTTGCGTTTCTCCATGACCCCGCGCGATGGGTTGATCGGGGTCTCCACCGGGACTGGGGTAAGCCGGCCAAGCCGGGTCATACAGGGCAGGACTCTGGCGGCCGAATATTTCTGATTTGTTTCGGATGAGCAACAAAGCGCGCAATCGATGGGTTTTGCGAGCTCCCCAAATCTTGGGAGATATCGATATCGCCTTTTTTCGGGCTGGAAACATTCGTGAAACATGCAGCGGCCAGATTGCCCAGTGCAGCTCAACCCGGCCCGCGACGGATCGCCAAGCGCGACCCGTGCTGTGCCGCCCCCTCGCAAACGGAGACGCCGATGAAGAAAGTCGAAGCCATCATCAAGCCGTTCAAGCTCGACGACGTGAAAAACGACCTCGCCAAGCTGGGAATCCAGGGCATGACCGTGAGCGAGGTCAAAGGCTTCGGCCGCACGGGCGGCAAGAAGGAAGTCTACCGGGGCTCGGCCTACGTCGTGGATTTCGTGCCCAAGGTCAAGATCGAAGTGGTAGTAACGGACGCCCAGGTGAGCCAGGTCATCGAGTCGATCCAGAAGTCGGCGGCGACCGGGCGAATCGGCGACGGAAAGATCTTCGTGCTCGGCATCGAGGAAGCGATCCGTATTCGTACGGGCGAGCGAGGCGAGGCGGCGATCTGAGGCTCAACAGGCAGCACAGGGAGAAGAGACGATGGATGCGAAACAAGTTCTGAAGCTCGCAAAAGAGAACAACGTGGTGATGGTGGACTTCCGCTTCACCGACTGGCCGGGCACCTGGCAGCACTGCTCGTTCCCGATCGAGAACATCGACGAGAGCGTGTTCGAAGACGGCCTCGGCTTCGATGGCTCGTCGATCCGCGGCTGGCAGGCCATCAACGAGAGCGACATGCTGATGGTCCCGGACCCGACCTCGGCGTTCATCGATCCGTTCTTCAAGCACCCGACCCTGGTGCTGATCGCCGACATCCAAGATCCGCTGACGCGCAAGCCGTACTCGCGCGACCCGCGTTTCATCGCCAGCAAGGCCGAGGCGTACTTGAAGCAGACCGGCCTCGCCGACACGGCCTATATCGGACCCGAAGCCGAGTTCTTCATCTTCAACTCGGCGCGCTTCAAGACCGGCTCGAACGAGGGCTACTACCACATCGACTCGGCCGAAGGCGTGTGGAACACGGGCAAGGACGAAGCGGGCGGCAACCTGGCCTACCGGCCGCGCTCCAAAGAAGGCTACTTCCCGACGCCGCCGACCGATCGCCAGCAAGACGTGCGCGCGGAAATGGCGCTCACGATGATCAAGCTCGGCATCGCGATCGAGGCGCAGCACCATGAAGTCGCGACCGCCGGCCAGGCGGAGATCGACATGCGCTTCCAGTCGCTCAAGCGCATGGCCGACCAGCTCATGACCTACAAGTACGTGGTCAAGCAGGTCGCGATCAAGAACGGCCTGACGGCGACCTTCATGCCGAAGCCGCTGTTCGGCGACAACGGCTCGGGCATGCACGTTCACCAGTCGCTGTGGAAGGGCGGCAAGCCCTTGTTCGCGGGTGACGGCTACGCCGGACTGAGCCAGATGGCCCTGCACTACATCGGCGGCGTGCTCAAGCACGCGCGCGCGATCGCGGCGTTCACCAACCCCACGACCAACAGCTACAAGCGGCTCACGCCGGGCTACGAGGCGCCGGTCAACCTGGCGCTCAGCAGCCGCAACCGCTCGGCCTCGTGCCGCATCCCGATGTACTCGAACTCGCCCAAGGCCAAGCGCGTCGAGGTGCGTTTCCCCGATCCTTCGTGCAATCCGTATCTGGCCTTCAGCGCGATGCTGATGGCGGGTCTCGACGGCATCCAGAACAAGATCGACCCGGGCGCGCCGCTCGACAAGAACATCTACCACCTGTCGCCCGAGGAGCTCGCGAAGGTTCCCTCGATGCCGTCGAGCCTCGACGAAGCGCTCGATTGCCTCAGGAAAGATCACGACTTCTTGCTCAAGGGCGATGTCTTCACCGAAGACGCGCTCCAGACGTGGATCAGCTACAAGCAAGAGGCCGAGGTCGACGCCATGCGCCTTCGCCCGCATCCCCACGAGTTCGAGCTGTACTTCGATTGTTGAAGTAGACGCGCTCGAACCAGAAGAGGCCGGGCCCTTGGGCTCGGCCTCTTTGTTTAACCTGCCTACTGCAGATCGATGATCTTGGTTTGGGTCTCGCCGGGGGCGAGCTTGATCTTGACGGTCTTCTTGAGCCCGAACTGCGAATTGGCGAGCTGCACGTTGTGCGTGCCGGGGGAGAGCACGAGGTTCATCTGCGGGGTGTTGCCGACGCGGCGGCCGTCGATGGTGACGACGCTCCATGGCCGCGAGTTGATGCGCAGGGTGGCCTTGCCTGCCGCGGACGCGGGCGTCGCAGCGGGAGCGGCAGCCGGCCCCGCAGCCCGCACGGGACTCGGCGCGGTGGCGTGTGGCGGTGCTGCGGCGGGCGGCCGAGGCGGCGCGCCCGACCTCGTCCGGGAAGGAGCGCGCGCCGCGCCCACTCGAGCCGCCTCCGGCTCGCGCGGCTCGCGCTTGGGAGACGGCGCGGTGGTCGCCACCGTTCGCACCCGTTCGGCTGCTGGCTGGGGCGCCGCGGCCTCCTGCGCATCGGCCTTGGGCTCGGGCTCGACCGGCGCTGCAGCCTCCTCGGTGACGCGAGCCGTAACCGCAGCCGGCTCCGGCACGAGCGTGACCTGGGGCAAATGAAGCACCTGCCCCGAGTCCAGTACGAGATCCGTGGACCAGCGCGAGTATCCGGCGCGGCCGACCTCGATCTTGTGTGGCGCCCCGGGCAAAAGCTCGCTCAGCACGAACGGGCTGACCTTCCCAGGCACACGCTTGCCATCGACGCGCACCTCGGCGTCGACCGGAAGGGTGGACAGGTAGACCTGGGCGGGCGCCGCACCGCGCGTGGCATAGAGCGCGACCGCGATCACCGCGATGATGCCGACCACGATCGCGACCACGGTGAAGTACGAGGTCTGAGGCAAAGCGCGCGCCGGCTCGAAGACGTACACGGCCCTCGTGGCCTCGGCGTCGGCGGCGGGCGCCTCTGCATCGTCGAAGGGAGAAGGCACACCCACGACCTCGGGGGCGGGGGGACGAACCGAGCCCGGGGCCTTGTTGCGCAGGTCGGAGACGCCGGCCGGAGCACCCGAGAACGTCTCGCCGATGTACACTTGGCGCGTCACGTCGTTGTCTCCGACCTCGTCGCCGAGCTCGGCCTCGAGCTCGGCCATCAGAGATGACTTGGTGCGTGGCTGCGGGGCGCCCGTCGGAAGCTCTTCGTCGTCCCAATCGAGCCCGACACCCGGGACGTCCGACATGCGCACGTTTTGGTCGGACCCGTTGCCCGCGCGCGAGGCATCGGCATTGCGAAGCGCGAACACGCTGCTGTCGTAGGCGTCCGGCGGGATCGAGTCGCTGTGGGGCACGACGGGCGGCACACCGGGACCTGCGCGCGGAGCGCGTGGTGGCGCCACCGCACCGGGGCTCGGCACCACCGCGCTCGGACTGCTCAAGGTGCTGATCGGATCGAGGTCATCGAACGCCGCGAGCCCGGTCGGCTCGTCCCTGCGGCGCTTGGTCTCGGCGCGCAGTGCCTCCGGCGTGGGCTGCTTCGCGATGTCGTCGGCGAACACGGTGCGCAGGTATTGCTCCAGCGCCCTGGGCGAGCACTCGCTGTGGCTCTCGGACATGAACGCGAGCAGCGCGCGCCTGAGATCCGCCGCGCTCTGGTAGCGGTCGCGCGGGTGCTTGGCCAAGGCCTTCATCACGATCGCTTCGAGCGACGACGGAATCTCCCGATTCCAGCGGCTCGGGGGCTCGACCGCCACGTTGCGCACGCGCTCGACTGCCGCATAGTCGCTGTCCCCGGAGAACAGCCGCTCGCTCGTGAGCAGCTCGTACAGGCAGATGCCCGCAGCGAACACGTCGCTGCGCCGATCCATGGGCTCGCCCTTGATCTGCTCGGGCGACATGTAACCGAACTTGCCCTTGACGATGCCGACCTCGGTGCGCGCCCGGTTCTCGGCGCTCATGGCGATGCCGAAGTCCGTGAGCTTCACCTGGCCGTCGTAGGACAAGAGGATGTTCTGCAGCGAGACGTCGCGGTGCACGACGCCGAGAAGGTTGCCCTCCGCGTCCTCGTGCTCGTGCGCGTAGTGCAGTGCGTCGCAGCACTTCGCGATGATGTAACAGGCCACCGAGATCGGGATCCGTTGCTCGCTCTTGCGCGCTCGGTGAAAGAGCATGCGCGCGTCCTGCCCGAACACGTACTCGAGCGCGATGAACGGCGTCTCGCCGACCTGCCCGACCTCGAGCGTGCGGATCACGTTGTCGTGCTCGAGCTGCGCGAGCACGCGTGACTCGTCGAGGAACATCGTCACGTACTGCTGGTCCTCGGTCAGGTGCGGCAGGATGCGCTTGACCGCGACGATCGGAGAGCCGGGCCGGCTGGTGTCCCTGGCCTTGAGGATCTCGGCCATGCCTCCGATGTTGATCCGCTCGAGCAGCTCGTACTTACCGAAGGGGATGACGCGCCTCCCGGTCCCAACGCAAGGGCGAGATACTACACCGCCACGCGCCGCCGTCGATCCGGGCCTGCGGGCGGTCGGCGAATCCGCGTCTCATGCCCGCCTTTCAGGCGCGGCGCGATCTGCAAACATGCGCCCGGAGCTGGCAATCCAAGGGTTCCGGCCCCCATCCGGTACGATTTTGGCTGTTTTTCAGGGGTATTTTCCACATGGGTCTTGCAAGGCCCACCGCACCTCTGTCATCTCTGCGCGAGGATCACGCCGCATCCCGCGCAATTTGCCGCGATGCGGCGGCGGAACCGGCCCGCGCCCGCTCACCACGGGCGGCCGGGGCAGGCAGTTGGTGGACGACCGTTTTCCGACCACGAAAGCAACAAGGACAAACACATGGCAAAAGGCGCGATCACATCAGCGATGAGCAAGAGTCAACTTCTCTCCGAGATCGCCGGCAGCACCGGGCTCTCGAGGAAGCAGGCGTCCGGAGTTCTCGAGGAGCTCACCGGCCTCATCAAGAAGCACGTGGGCAAGAAGGGCCCGGGCACGTTCACGCTGCCCGGCCTGTTCAAGATCACGACCATCAAGAAGAAGGCGGTGCCTGCGCGTAAGGGCATCAACCCGTTCACCGGTCAGGAGACGATGTTCAAGGCCAAGCCGGCCCGCACGGTGATCAAGGTTCGCGCGCTCAAGAAGCTCAAGGACATGGTCTGAGAGCCTAGCTCTCAGGGGGGCCTCGGCCCGCCGTGTTCTGAAGAAGGCGGGCCTCGGCCCGCCTTTTTCGTTTCCGCTGCGGACTTCAACCGCTGGGAGGCCAAGCCGAGATGATCGGCAAAGGGGCCGGCCCGCCGAGCACGGCGCCCTGGCCATACACCACGCCGCAGTCGATCGCGGCCTGGAGCTCCGGCTCGCGGTCGATGCCCTTGGCGATCACCTGCGCTCCGAGCTGCTCGCACATCGCCACGATCGAGCGCACCACGGTCTGTTTGCGCGGGCTCTGCTCGATGTCCGCGAGCAACGATGCATCGAGCTTGACGGCGCCCGGCTCGAGCTCGGCCAGCTGCTGCAGGGTGGTCGGCCCCGCCCCCAGGTCGTCGAACACGAGCGTCACGCCGGCGCGACACCCCAGCTCCGCGACCATCACGCGGCCGAGCTCGGTGAACAGCGGCTGCGAAAGCTGCAGGAAGACCTGCGCATCGTGCTCGCAGATCGGGTCGTCCGGACGCACGAGGAATCGATCCTTGAGCTCGCCCGGGTGCACCGGGATGAAGAGCGCGGCTCCGGCGCACTCGCGAATGGCGATCGCACGGAGCGCCCGGCCGAGCTCGCCGACGGTCTTCTCGAACGTGGCGCGGGCGAACAGCTCTTCGGGATTCGTCAGCCCCTCGCATCGGCTACGCGGCAAGACCTCGTAGCCGCGAGTCTCGCCGGTGAGCAGATTCGCGATCGGCTGGAAGTCCACCGACAGCTCCGAGGCCGAGATGCTGCCGATCAGCAACCCCTTGCGCTCGAGCTCCTCGATGTAGGGCGCGGGCCGCGTGGAGGCCGAATGGACACCGCTGACGTTGGAGGTCTGGCCGACGTACTCCGCGGTCTTGGCCTCTTCGTCGAATCCGAAATGCCCCATGCAACCTGCGCCAATTAGTATTGGGGATCGGCACGGCGCCCACAAGCCAAAGGATCGGGTGCTGCAGCGTGATCCGTTGTGCGTTGCAGGCCTACGAGCACGCACGCACACGGAGGTGGGAAAGCTCAGCCTGGCCGAGCCATCGCGGCGGGCGCGCGGTCTTCGACCAATCGGTGCTCGTGACGGGTCGACGCGGGAATCGCTTCGCGCGCGAGCTCGACGATCCGCGCATGGTGCGTGAAGAACAGCACCTGCGTGACCGCAGACAGCTCGCCTAGCACCTGCAGCGCGGCACGTGCCCTATCGTCGTCGAAGTGGATCAGCACGTCGTCGAGCAAGAGCGGCATGAGCTCCGCCTGATCGGCAAAACGCTCGAGGCTCGCGACGCGCAGCGCCAGATAGAGCTGGTCGCGGGCGCCGTCGCTCAACGCCTCGACGGCAACGCGGCGCCCGTGGTCGTCGATGCAGACCAGCGCGGGATCGTCGCGCTCGTCGTAGTCGACGCCGAGCGCGGGATAGCGGCCGAGGGTCAAGCGCGCGAACAGCTCCGCCGCACGGCTGACGAGCGGCCCGCGATGTGTGTCTCGATAGCGGCGCACCTCGCTGCGCAGGATCTCCGCCGCCAGTCGTTTGCACACGTAGCTGTGGGCCTGACCCTTGATCCGGCTGAGCTGCTGCTCCGCGTCGGAAGCGGCCTCGGCGGCGAGATCGTTGCGCTTGAGCACCTCGAGACCTGCCTCGAGGCTCCAGCCCTGCTGCCGGCTCGCTGCGTGCTCGTCGTCGACCGAAGCAAGCTCGTCCTTGATGTCTTCGAGCTGCGCGCGGATGCGATCCGAGCCGAGGTCCGCGGTCTGCGCGATCAAGGCGTCGATGTCGGCGCCTTCGCCTTGCAACAGTAGATCGTTCTCGACCTCGCGCAGCCTTTGCTCGAGCTCGCGCGCCTCCGTGGCGTGGGCTTCGGCCCGTTGCAAGGCGTCGAGGTCGTCGACGTGCGCGGCGTGCATGAGCTGGGCGAGACTGCGCTCCGCGTCCGCACTTTGCTGCATCCCTTCACGAAGGCGCTCGACGTCGGCTTGCAGGTCCGCGTCGATCTGCGCGCGCTGCTCGAGGTCGGCGCGGGCCTTCTGGTAGCGCCGCGTCAGCTCCTCGGCCGCCAGCTCGAGGGGCAACTCCCGCAGCTCGGGCAAGTGGCGCTCGACGAGGGCGCGCACGTCGCGCTCGAACTGCGCGGCGTCGCGGTCCATGCCGTCGATCCGCGCCTTGCACTCGCGCATGTCGTCCACCTTCTCGAACAGACGGAGGAGCGCGTCGAGCACGGCTTCGGCTTCCTCGACGTTCGCATCCGGCGCGAGCCGCAGTCGCGTCATCAGCTCGCCCCATTGCGCGCGCCATCGCTCGAGCGCGCGCTGCGTCTCTTGCTGCCTGCGCAGCGCCTCCGCGCGGCCACGGTTGCCGGCCTCGATGAAACCGCTCAGACGAACGAGCACGGGCTGCATCTCTTGCGGCGAGCGCGGCTGTACCCCCAACGGCCGCCATGTCTCTTGCCACTCGGCCGCGAGCGCCTGCGCCTCGGCATCGAGCTCGAGCGCTCTTGCTCGCAGTCTGTCGCGCTCGCGCGAAAGCTCGTCTTGCTCGCTCAGCAAGCGAGCCAGCGCCGAGACGCGCTCCGCCTCGCGCCGCAGGCGATCCGCAGCCTCGTCGCTCTGTTGCTGCCGGGCTTCGAGCTGATCGAGCAGCTCCGAAGAGGTCCGCGTGCGTGCCGACGCAGACGCGCGCACCCGCCGCCACAGTCCATCTCGCTCTGCGCGCACCTGGGCCAGCTCGGCCTCGGTCGGCGGTGGGTCTGCGCGCCGCATCGTGTCGAGGTCGACGCGCAGGCGCTGCTCGCGCTCGTGCAACCGCTCGGAGCGCTCTTCGTGGGTGCCGCGCGCGCGCTCGATCCGTTCGTAGCTTTGGGCAAAGAGACCGACCGTGGCCGCAGCCGGCAGCGCCGGGCCGTCCGACGCGGGCTTGATCGCGTTGGGCAACGCGGGCAGTGCGGCGATCTCGGCGCGCGCTTGCTCGAGCGCGTCTCGCGCCACGTCGAGATCGCGTTGCGCGCTCCGTGCGCGCTCGAGCAATCCGCTCTGGTCGCGCCCGAGCTTGTCGATGCGGGTGCGCGTAGGGGCATCGATGCGTAGCGCTTCGACTGCGTCGAGCGATTCTTGCCTGCCGAGCGAGCGCAGGACCGCCAGCGCCTCCTCGGACAGCGCACGCATCCTCGCGCGCTGGCTGCGCGAGTCCTCAGCGGCCTTGAGGTGGCTGCCTAGGCGCAGCGGAATCGTCTCCATGACCTTTGGTCCGAGCGCGAGCAGGGAGTCGACGACCAGGAGATCGGCGCGCCGCTGCTCGAGCACCGCAATCCGCTCGCGCAAGCGCGCGGCAGCAGCCTCACTGTTCGCGAGCGCAGTCTGTGCCCTGTGCCGCTCGCTCTCGGCGTCGGTGGGCAGCGCTGGGACGGCACCGAGTTGGTCGAGGCGCGCGCGCAGCTCGCGGCGCTTGGCCAATGCCGGCAAGACCCGCAGCGCGCGTTGCAGCCGGCTCTGCTCTTCGAGCAACGTCTGACGTCGCTGCTGGAGCTCCACGCTGCGCTGCCTCACTTGCGCAAGCTCGTCTTCTTGCGCCCGAAATCCCTCCGCGTGCTTGGCCTGGTCGCGGATCCGCCTGCGCGCGTCCTCGAAGCCTCTGATCGCTTCGTTGAGCGAGCGCTGACCGCGCGGCTTGAAGATGAGGTC
>JBIOJD010000074.1:0-12652 GCA_044450485.1 Polyangiales bacterium
CCTCGGGTGGGGATCCCGAGGAAGGCAGGATCGTTGTAGCTGCTGGGGCTCCCGAGGCGCGGGCCGATGCTCCACATCGGAAAGCCGCGCACGTCGAAGATGCCGCCCAGATAGAAGCGCTCGTAGACCGGCACTCCGGTGCCGTCGCGCGAGGTGATGAGCGCCCAGTCGACGTTGAGCTTGCCCACGAACGGGCCGATCAACGGCTTGTACCCGCGGAAGTTGAGCTCGTGCTCGATGAAGTTGGTCTGCGAAAGCGTGGCCGCATCCGAGATCTCGGTCGAGCCCGTGATGAACAGGCCCTTGGTTGGAAACAGGCGGTTGTCGCGCGTGTCGAAGGTGAGCGAGAGCCGGATGCTGCTGGTGCGCCCGCTGCGGAACAGGTTGCGCAGCGGCAGGAACGCGAAGCGCGAGAACAACGCACCCGTCGGTCCGAACGCGCCGCCGGTCGCGGGCGAGATGTTGACGTACTCGAGGCGGTAATTCACGAACAGACGCAGGTCATCGCTGATGAAGTACAACGGATGGCCGAAGGTGAGGTTGCCGCCGGTCGAGTCGCGGTTGAAGGCGCTGAGCTGCTGCAAGATCTTGAACAGCTCGACCGCCATGCTCCAGTCCGAGCTGAACAGGTAGGGCTCGACGAAGCGGATCTGCGCGAGCTGGCGGATGCCCGAGAACTGTAGGTTGAGGCCCAGCGATTGTCCGCGGCCGAACAGGTTCTCCTGCTGGATCTGGCCGGTCAGCAGGAACGTCTCCTGCGACGAGAAGCCGGCGCCGAGCTGGAAGGTGCCGGTGGGCCGCTCGGCCACTTCGTAGTTGATCACGATGCGGTCGGGGGTGGCGCCGTCTTCCTCCGAGATCTCCACCTTCTCGAAGTAGCCGAGCGACATCATCCGTTCCTTGGAGCGCTCGACCAGGGTCTGGCTGTAGAGCTGTCCCTCCACGATGCGGGCCTCACGGCGCAGGACTTCGTCGCGCGTCTTGTTGTTGCCCTTGATGTTGATGCGCTGGATGTAGACCAGAGGCCCGCGCCGCGCGGTCACGACCAGATCCACGATCCGCGTGTCCATGTGCAGCTCGGTCTGCGGATTGATCTCGACGTGGGCGTAGCCTTTGTCGCGATAGAAGCGCGTGAGGTCCTGCAGATTCTTGGCGATGACCGAGCGGCTGAACCAGTCGCCCGGGTTCATGTCGATGGCCTCGCGCAGGTGCTTGCGCCCGCCGAGCGGCGTGACCTCTTTGCCGTCGTCGTCGATCTCCATCGCCTTGACGCGGCCGACCTTGAAGCGCGGGCCTTCTTTGACCGTGAGCGTGATGTCGATGTGGCGCCGGTCCGACGTCAGATCCACGCGCGGCTCGCCGATCTCGACCGTCAGGTAGCCGTAGTCGTAGTAGAACGCCTGCAGGTGATTGACGTCCTCGTCGAGCACCTCTTTGCGATAGCGGTTGCTCGAGCTCAGAAACGACAGGAAGCCGGTCTCGCTCGTCTGCATCACCGCGCGCAGCTCGGCCGCCGTGAGGTGCTCGTTGCCGATGAACCGCAGCCGACGCACCGTCACCTGCTCGCCCTCGTCGATGACGAAGCGCACCGCGACCTGATTCTTCGGTCGCGGGTCGAGCTTGTAAGACACCTGGGCCAGGAAGAAGCCCTTCTCGGCGTACAGCTTCCTGATCTTCTCGAGCTGCTCGCGGACGGTCGGCTCGGACAAGACCGAGCCCTGCTCCAGCGTTACCTTTTCTTTGAGGTCGCTCTTCTCGATCTCGTCGTTGCCGGCAAACACCACCTCGTCGATCGCGGGTCGCTCTTTGACGTGGTAGGTCAGCGCGATGCCACCGCGGACCGACTCGGCCTCGACCTGCACGTCCTCGAAGTAGCCCATGTCCCAGAGCGCGCGGACGTCGCGCGTGACCTCGGCATCGGCGCAGGGCTGGCCCTTGCGCTGGCGAATCGTCGCCATGATGTCGTCCTTGGACACGCGGCCCTGGCCCTTGATCTCGAGCTTCACGATCGACTTGCCCTCGCAGGCCGTCGTGGGCACGCCGGGGCCCGCGCTCGAGGCGGCCGCGGGCGGGGGCTGAGCCGCGCTCGGCTCCGGCTCGGCGGCTGGGGCACTCGGCCCCGCGTCTGCGGTCACGGTCGTGGCCGCGTCGGTCGCGGTTGGGGCTCCGGCGTCGCTCGGACCGCCGGGGTCCGTCGCTTGCGCCTGCACGCTCGCCGCCAGCGCGACCACGGCCGCACACGCCAGGGCGCTCAGCTCGCTTCGGCGCGATTTGCGGTCAGGGTTCGCGGCCATGTCACGCCGGTGGCGGCCGGGTCGTTTCGACGCCTGCGCCCTATAGCTTTGCCGTCGCCAGGGGTCAAGCGTGAGGTCGGGTGAAGAGGACGTTTGCCTCACGGCTCATGATGGGCGTCCGTGTTTTTGGTCGCTGTCGATCCGGCCGTCGAGCATGTGCACGATGCGCGGCATCTGGTCGGCCAGCTCACGGCTGTGGGTGACCACGAGAAACGTCGTGCCGCGCGTCTTGTTGAGCCCGAAGAGCAGCTCGTGCACGGCTCGGCCGGTGGTGGTGTCCAGGTTTCCCGTCGGCTCGTCGGCCAGCACGAGTCGCGGGTTCATGATCAGCGCTCGCGCGAGCGCCACGCGTTGCTGCTCGCCTCCCGACAGCTCGCCCGGCCGGTGCGTGAGGCGCTCTGCCAGGCCGACCTCGGAGAGCAAATCGGTGGCGCGGCGCGTGAGCTCGGCGCGGGGCTCGCCCCGGATACGCCCGGGCATCATCACGTTCTCGAGGGCCGTGAACTCGGGCAGCAGATGGTGGAACTGGAACACGAAGCCGATGCTGCGATTGCGGAAATCCGCCAGTTTGGCGCTCGAGTAGGTCGTGACGTCGTCGCCGCCGTAGTAGATCTTTCCTTCGCTGGGCAGATCGAGCGTGCCCAGCAGGTGCAGCAGCGTGCTCTTGCCGGCGCCGGAAGGTCCGACGATGCACAGCATCTCGCCTTCGTCGATGCGCAGATCGATGCCGCGCAGGATCGGCACGGTGCGACCCTCGTGCACGAAGCTCTTCTTCACGTTCTCGACGACGACCAGATTCGTTGTCATTGCTATTCGTAGCGCAGTGCGTCGACCGGTCGCAGCCGGCTCGCGAGCAGGGCAGGGTAGACGGTGATCACCAGACACACCAGCACCGCCGCGAGCCCGGTCAGCGCGAACTCCGCACCGTCCATCTGCACGGGCAAGCGATCGATGTAGTAGACCTCCGGGTTCATCCGGATGCCGAAGTGCTCGGCGGCAAAGCAAGCCATGTAGCCGAGGAACAGGCCGAGCGTCGAACCGAGCACGCCGATCAAGGCGCCCTCGATGACGAACAGCCACACGACCGAGCGGTCGGAGGTGCCCATCGCTTTCAAGATCGCCACCTCCCGGCCCTTCTCCTGCACCATCAACGTGAGCGTGCCCGCGATGCAGAAGCTGGCGACCAAGATCGCGATCCCAAGCGCCACGAACATCGCGAGCTTCTCGAGCGCGAGCGCTCCAAACAGGCGCTTGTTGAGCTCCTGCCAGTCGCGAACGCGCAGGTCGTGGCCGGCCAGCGCGCGCCGAATCACAGCTGCCGTTTCGGGTGCGCGGTCGGTGTCCTTCACGCGCACCTCGATTCCGCTCACAGTGTCTCCGGTGCCGAGAAACTTCTGTGCCGTGGCGAGCGCGACGTAGGTGAACTTCATGTCGTACTCGTACATCCCGCTGTAGAAGATGCCTGCTACGCGAAATGGCCGCGATTTCGGCATCGGCCCGCTGGGTCCGAGCGCGCCGAGCGGCGCGACCACGTTGACCTCGTCGCCCACGTACAAGCGCAGCGCGCGCGCGAGCTCTTGGCCGACGACGATGCCGGGCAGCAGCTCGCGAGGCTCGCTCTTGCGCTCGATCTCGCCCGAGTCACGCAGGAACGCTTCGAGCGAGTCCAGCTTCTTCTCGAGGTCGAGCCTGGCCGCGCTGGGCTTCTGACCGGGCTTGTCCGCTCCCACCTCGAGCCGGGCCACGCTGGCGTCAGGCGCGAGCGCTTCGCCCGCGTCGGCTGTTCCGGCGTTGCCCGTAGCCGCATCCGGCCCAGCGTACGTGTCGGCTGAGGCTGCACCGGCGTCGACGTGCCGCCGCGTGTGCTTGCCGCGACCGAGCAGAAGTGGCGCGTCACGCAGCCCGTCGGGTGGCAGCGCCAGCAGGCGCTCGGGGTGCTCGAGGTACGCGAGCTTGCCGCTCGTGAGGTTGCGGGGCAGATCGTTCACCTTGCCGATCCGCTGGGGATCGATTCCGCGCAGCACGGCGGTCGCGAGGTTCGTCGCGCTCGACAGCATCACCTCGCCGCTCAGGAAGGGCGCGGCGCCTGCGAGCTGGGGCACGGCGTCGACCGAGGCGAGCAGCGGCTGCCAGTTCTCGATGCGCACCGGCTCGACTCTGCGATCCACCACGATGTGCGCGTTGTTGCCGAGGATCTTGCGCTTGAGGTCGTTGCGAAAGCCGCCCATCACCGAGAGCGTGCTGGTGAGCGAGCAACACGAGAGGCTGACGGCAAACACCGCGAGAATGCTGATCGTCGTCAGGAAGCCACTCATCTTCGAGCGCAAGTGGCGCGCGGCGACCAGCGGCTCGAGGCCCGCGGCTTCGACTGCGTCGAGCAATGGCGGCAGACAGCGTACGAGCAGCCTGATCAGCCCGAGCGCAGTCAAGAGCAGCCGAAGCACGGGCAGCGCGAGCGCTTGCGGCGCTTCAGGCGGCGGTTGCGCAGGCAACGCGATCACGGCCCACGCGACCGCTACGATCAGGACTGCATCGAGCGCAGTCCAGATCCGCGAGCGAGTCGCCTGCGGCAACAGGAACCAAGCCGCGATGCTGCCGCCGAGAGAGATGAGCCCGGCACCGATGCTGAGCGCGGCTGCAAGCGAGAGCACCGGCGCGAGGCCGTGGGGCACGCTCAGGCCGAGCCCCGATTGCAGCAAGCGCAGCGCAGACGGCCGCGCGAGCACGCTCACCACACCGATGCTACCGAGCGTGTGCAGCACGCCGCCCCAGCTGCTCAGCAGTAGCCGGCCGCGGCCGTGAGCCTGGCGCGGGCGCGCGCGTTGACCGACGGCCGCGAGCACCCCCAGCCCGAGCAGCGCGCAGGTGACGGCGATCGCCGCTCCGGCCAGCAAGCGCGCGCGGTGGGGCTCGAGCAGCGCCCTCAGCAACAAGTCTTCGTGTTGGAGCGCGAACCCGAGCTCGCCGACCAGCACGGGCGGCAAGAGCGTCGCGTACAACCCCGCGAGCAGCCGCTTCTGCTGTTCGGACATGCTCATCGGGGCTCGGGCTTGAGCAGCGGGAAGAGCAAGACGTCACGAATCGACGGCTGGTTGCACAACAGCATCACCAGTCGATCGATTCCCACGCCCAGCCCGGCCGCAGGCGGCATGCCATGACGCAGCGCGCGGATGTAGTCGTGGTCGAAGTGCATGGCCTCCTGGTCGCCACGCGCGCGCCTGTCGAGCTGGGCCTCGAAGCGCGCCTCTTGATCGTCCGGGTCGTTGAGCTCGCTGAAGCCGTTGCAGACCTCGCGCTGCTCGATGAAGAGCTCGAAGCGGTCCACGAAGCGCGGGTCTCGATCGTTGCGGCGTGCCAGTGGCGAAGATTCCACTGGGTGCTCCGTCACGAATACGGGCAGCGCGTGCGCGCCGTCTGGCGTGCGATAGAGCTGCGGCAGGAGCGGTTCGGCGACCAGCTCGAAGAGCACGGCGATGCGCTCGCCGTAGCCCTTGCACGCTGCGAGCTGACCGCGCTCGGCCGGCGCGACGCGTTGCAGCGCGCTCAGGCACGCGGCTTCGAGCCTCGCCTCGTCCGCGACGGTCTCGGGGTCGAGGGCGCTCCAGGTGGCCGTGCCCGACGCGACCGACAGCTCGGCTGCGGCCGCGATCGCCTCGCGCATGCGCACGCGCGCGAACGGCGCCTCGAGCTCGAACGGACGATCCTGTCCGGCGTCGGGCATGCGCGCGCGCATCTCGGCATCGACGTGTCGCAGCATCTGCTCGGAGAGCTCGATGAGGTCGTCGCAGCTCGCGTAGGCCGCGTACAGCTCGAGCAGCGTGAACTCGGGGTTGTGTCGCGTGCTCACGCCTTCGTTGCGGAAGGTGCGACCGATCTCGTAGACGCGGTCGAGCCCGCCGACCAACAAGCGCTTGAGGTACAGCTCCGGCGCGACGCGCAGGAAGAGCGGCATGTCGAGCGCGTTGTGGTGCGTCTCGAACGGGCGCGCGGTCGCTCCTCCGAGCAGTGGATGCAGGATCGGCGTCTCGACCTCGAGGAAGTCGCGCGATTCGAGAAAGCTGCGCAGCGCGGATACGATCAGGCTACGGGCCTTGAAGACCTCCGAGACGGCCGGGCTCGCGAAGAGATCGACGTAGCGCTCGCGGTATCGCTTCTCGACGTCCTGCAAGCCGTGCCATTTGTCGGGCGGCGGTAGCAGAGCCTTGGCCAGGTGCCGATAACGCACCGCCTTCACGGTCGCTGCGCCCGTGCGCGTGCGCAGCAGAGGGCCTTCGACCGCGACGTGGTCAGCGAGGTCGAGCGCCTTGTATTGCGCTGCGTCTGCAGCCGGCAGGTCCTCGGGCCGCACCAGCGCTTGCGCGCTGCCGTACGGCGTCTGGATCACCAGAAATGGCCCGCGCTTGGCCATCACGCGTCCGTAGAGCGGATAGTGCTCGGCGTCGGGCTTGCCTTCGCCTTCACCGGGAAGCGCGGCGCGGAGCGCCTCGTCGTTGGCGATCGCGACCAGCGCGCGGCGCCGGGCATCGTCGCCGCGAAAGTCGTTCGGGTAGGGCGGCGTGCCCGCTTCCTGCAAGCGCTCGACGTGCTTTCGGCGCGCCGCGATCAGCTCTTCTTCGCTCGCCACTAGCTCTGTCCTCGCGTGCGTTCCTCGCGCTCGCCGGCGGCCTTGAGCAGATACGCTTCGACGAACTCGTCGAGATCTCCGTCGAGCACCCCGTGAACGTCGCTGCTCTTGTAGTCGGTCCGCTCGTCCTTGACCATCGTGTACGGCTGCAAGGTGTAGGTGCGAACCTGCGAGCCGAACGCGATCGCCATCTGCTGGCTCGTGTAGTTCTTGGCGAACTCGGCCTCGCGCTCTTGGCGCTGTTTTTCGTACAAGCGGCCGCGCAGCATCTTCATCGCAGTCGAGCGGTTCTTGTGCTGGGAACGCTCGGCCTGGCACGCGACCACGATGCCGGACGGGATGTGCGTGATGCGCACTGCCGACTCGGTCCGGTTGACGTGCTGGCCCCCAGCGCCGCTCGCGCGGTAGGTGTCGACCTTGAGATCCTCGGTCTTGATCTCGACCTCCTTCACGTCGTCGTCACCGAAATCCGGCACCACGAAGACGCCCGCGAACGCGGTATGACGCCGGGCATTGGCATCGAACGGGCTGATGCGAATCAAGCGGTGAACCCCGTTCTCGGCGCGCAAGAAGCCATACGCGTGGCGGCCGTGCACGATGAACGACGCGTCCTTGATGCCGGCCTCGTCGCCGGCTTGCTGGCTGACCAGCTCGGTCTTGAAGCCTTTGCGCTCGCACCACCGCAGGTACATGCGCATCAGCATCTCGGCCCAATCCTGCGCGTCTACCCCGCCGGCGCCCGGACTGATCGACACGATCGCGTCTGCGGCGTCGTGCGAGCCCGAGAGCATACGCGAGAGCTCGAGCTCGCGCAGTTGCCGCTCGACGCCGGTGACCTGCGCGCCGACCTCGTCGATCATCGACGCGTCGCGCTCGCCTTCGGCCAGCTCGAGCAGCTCGCTCATGTCGCTGAGCTCGCGGATGAGCCCGTCGTAGCGTCCGATCGTCTGCTCGAGGTTGGCGCGCTCGCTGAGCACTTGCTTCGCGGCGTCCGGGTCGTCCCAAAAGCCCTCGCGCAGCGTCTTGTGGTTCAAGCCGTCGAGCTGGCGCCGCAGTCCGTCGACGTCAAAGATACCTCCCCAGCGACTGCACGCGCTGAGTGAGTTGAGTCAGACTTTCGCGGATCTCTGCTTTCGAGGTGCTCATGGCCGTGCTCTGCGATCGGCGCATGGGGTAGCCCGCCGGCACGACAGTGTCAACGCGCGCTCGCTGTGCGTGAGCGGCTGCCGATCACCGGCTTTGGCGGTTGCCCACCAGCTTGGCGTAGAGCAATGGACCGAGGCTCTCGACCATCAGCTTCTCGACGATCGATTGGACTCGCTCGCGCTCCTGATCGGAGTCGAACACGAACCCGATGCCCATGCCCACGTCGCCGCCACCGCCTTGGCCCTTGCCGACCACCCACTGGACTTTGCCCCGGAGCACCAGCGGCTCTGGCAGACCCGGCACGCCGAGGCGAAACAGGAAGTCGGTGCCCACGTCGAGCGGCTTATCGGTTGCGATGAACGTGCCGCCGCGACTGATGTTCTTGGTGTAGTCGGCGAAGAACGAGTTCAGACGCTTGTACTCGACGCGCAGCTCAATAGGAGCGCGTGGCGCGCGCCGGCGTTCGTCGTCGTCCACGGCTCGACAGTAGAGCTGGGGGCGGGCCGGGGTCAAAGACTCGGCCCCGGCCAAGCAAAGGCAGCCCGCCAAGCTTGGCCCAGCTGGGCTCGAATAGCCCCAAACAAGGACGCTTCGTTGCACAGTTTGGGGTGCACGGCTGCGCAGCTTGTGCAGCGGGGATCACAGCCAGATCAGGCTGGAATGCCCCGGGACCCACCGGAGGCCAAAACCACGCAAATTTCCGCGCTAACCGGATGGCATGTCCCCTGCATCTGCCCCAGTCCGAGGACTTGCCCCACATGACTACCGCCAGCGCCACCAAGCGTGCTCCGAGCCCCGAGACCAGCGTCAAAGACGAGGATGGAAGCGGCCGTTTCCGCATCACGGGAGAGCGCGCCGGAACGATGCTTCCCCCGCGCGAGCAGGGGGCTGCGGAGGAGGTCCTCTCCCTCGAAGCGCTCGGCGGGATGCTCCAGCTCGAGCCGCCGCCCGTTCCGACCGAGCGGCCGGCTGCCGGGCGCGGCACGGTGAGCGGAGTCTTTGCTGCGGGTGAGGGCGAAGCAGAGCTCAGCGACAGTGGGCTCTCCGACCTCGTGACCTCGTTGCGGCCGTACTACCGCGAGCAAGAGCACGCGGGCGGCGAGCGCGCGGAGCTCGACATCGCCGACTTGAGCCTGAGCGCGGACAACCCTTACCTGGCGTCTTCGCTCGTGCCGCCGCCCGCCCGGTCGTCCTCGGTCGGCAAGCTGGTCGCCGTGGGCGTTGGCGCGTTCGCGCTTGCCGTAGGCGCGGCCTTCCTGGTGTCTCGGTCCGCGTCGGTGTCGGCGCCCGTGGTCTCTCGGATCGCGCCCAAACCTGCAGCGGTGTCGACGCCGAAGCTTGTGGTTTCCACGCCCGCAGCCGTCGCGCCGGTCGTTGCGAAGCTCGCTCAGCCCACCCAGGTTTCCGCGCCCGCCGCAGAGGCCCGAAACGTGACCAACACGAAGGACGTAGTCGCACCGATCGCGGTCAAGCCCGCGGTTCCGACTGCGGAGCCGGTTGCGACCAAGACGGCCGAGCCCGTCGCTGCCAAGGTCGCTGCGACGGCGCAACCGAGCGACCCGGTTCAGCCGGCCGCGCCGGAACCGGCCCTCGCTGCAGCGGCCGTTGCTGCCGCCGCTCCGACCTCGGTCGAGAACGTTGGCGACGTTGCGCTGCCGGAGGCGCCCACGCGTGAGCAGGTGATCGCCGGCTTCGAGGGCGTGCGCGACGGCCTCGTCCAGTGCGCGGGCGGCAAGCACGGCATCGTGACGATGGCCACGACCATCGCCAACAGCGGGCGCATCGCGCGCGCTGTAGTGGAAGGCATCTTCCAGGGCACGCCCGAGGGCTCGTGCATGGCGCGCGCCGCACGTGGGGCGCGCTTTCCGCGCTTCAGCCAGCAGAGCTTGAATGTCACGTACCCGATCTCGCTCTGACACCGCGACACGGCAGGCTCGGGTTGACCGGGCTTGCGCGGCGCTCTAGTCTGCCGACCCCCGGACTGAGCTGCTCGCCATGTCAGAAGCGACCGAAGATCTGGCTCCTGCCGGGGCCGCCGGCCCCGAAGCCCGGCCCGACGCGCCTGCGGTGACGCCGCCCACGGCGGAAGCTCACGAAGCATCGGAGCCGAATGCGGCGGCCGAAGTTGCGGAGGTCGCAGCGGCCGAGACCGGTGATGGCGAAGGCGAGTCGGTCGAGTCTTCTCCTGGGCAGCAAGATGCGGAGGGTGCAACCTCTGCGGGCGGCGACGGCGCGCCGGGCAAGCGCAAGCGCAGGCGTCGCAAGCGACGCAAGGGCGAGGGTGAGGCCAGCGACGCGGAGGCGACCGCGGCGGGCGAAGCGGCGCCCGAGCCGCGAAGAAGGCGTGACGCACCGGTTGCTCCGTTCATGCGCTTCTTCGTGGGCGCACACGCCGGGCGCAAGCACGGCTTCGCGGTCGGCGAAGTGGTGGCGGGCCGGGTGAAGGAAGTCGCGAACGGCAGCATCGCCATCGACCTGTTCGGAAAGGCCATGGCCTATGCCGACGAGTTCGAGCCGCGCGAAGCGCCGCCACCGGTGCTCGAGCCGCGCGAGGTGTTGCCCGAGGTGACTGCGGCTGCGGTGGTGACCGAGGCAGCGCCGGCGCCTGAGGGCGAAGCGAGCGAAGTGGTTGCGGCCAGCAGTGACGCGGAAGCCGTGGAGGCGCCCGCACCTGCGCTGGCAACCGGTGCGACTGAGGCGATGGGCGGCGATGCGCAGGCCGTCGAGGCAACCGCGGATGCAGCTTCGGACGACGCGGTGACCTCGGTCGCGACCGATGCGCCTGCGTCCGACCTCGAAGCCGACGCCGATGCCGAGGCTGACGCCGAAACGACGGCGTCCGGCGACGTCGCCGCGCCAGGTCACGGGCCGCAGCCGCCGGTTCCCGTGGTGCCCGACAGCTTTCCACGGCTCGAGCCGCCGGGCCTCGGGCAAGTGTTCCGCGGCCGCGTCGGCGCCGTGGCCGAGAGCGGGCACATCGCGATCGTGAACCGCGACATCGATCGGCAGGGCGTGCTCGCCGACCTCTCGCGCTACCGGGACGAGCGCAGGCGGGTGCAGGGTCTCGTGTTCGGCTGGAACCGCGGTGGCTTCGACGTGTTGGTCGACGGCATTCGCGCATTCTGTCCGGCGAGCGCGATGACGCTCGAGGAGCTCGAGGACCCGGCCGTGCTGCTCGGGCAGAAGCTCGAGTTCCTGTTGCCGGCCTCGCAGTCGGTGACCAAAGACATCATCGTCAGCCGCCGTTCGATTCTCGAGCGGCAGCTGCGCAAGAAGGCCAAAGAGCTGGTGCGCTCACTCGAGCCTGGCCAGCGCCTCAAGGGTCGCGTCACGCAGGTGCGCGAGTTCGGCGTGTTCGTCGACATCGGCGGCGTCGAAGGCCTGGTCCATCAGAGCGAGCTCTCGTTCGCCCACGGCGTGAGACCGAGCGACGTGGCGCAACCTGGCGATGAGGTCGAGGTCAAGGTGCTGCGTGTCGGCGGCCCGGAGGGCGGCCGACGAGATCGCGTGGAGCGCATCAGCCTCTCGATGAAGGCGCTGCTGCCCGATCCGTGGGACGCGCATCGCGAGCTGCTCAAAGAGGGCAGCGCGCAGCTGGGCAAGGTCGTTCGCACGACCGACTTCGGCGCGTTCATCGAGCTCACGCCTGCGATCGAAGGTCTCTTGCACATCACCGAGCTCGGCCGCGACCTCAAGCACGCGAACCAAGTCGTCAAAGAGGGCGACGAGCTGCCGGTGGTGATCGAACGCGTGGATCGCGGCGCGCGCCGCATCGCATTGTCCAAGCTGACCACCGAAGAGTACGAGGAGTACAAGGCGGCCGTGGCCGCGGGTGAGACGCCGCCGTCCAACATCCGGCCCGGGTCTCGCATCAAAGTCAAAGTCACCCGCGTCGAGGCCCGCGGTCTGCTCGTGCGCGTGGCGGGCGTCCTCGGCAAACGCGCACGCGGCTACGTGCCGAGCTCCGAGCTGGCCGGGGAGCGTGGGGACCTGCGCAAGGCTTATCCGATCGGCGCCGAGCTCGAGGTCAAGATCGTGAGCTTGGACCGCGACGGGGGACTTCGCTGCTCGCCCAAGGCCCTGCTGGTGGACGAGGAGCGCAAAGCGGTGAAGGACTACCGGCGCGAGGCTGCCAAGCAGGGCTTCGGCACGTTCGGCGATCTGCTGCGCGCGAAGCTCGGCCAGTCCGACGAGAAGCAATAGGGGCTGGTAGGATCCGCCCGTTGCGGCCGGCGTGCTGCGCTGGTAGATCGTCGGGGCTGCAGGGCGATTAACTCAGAGGTAGAGTGCCTTCTTCACACGGAGGAAGTCGCTGGTTCAATTCCAGCATCGCCCACCGCACAACCTGTTTTGGGAGCTAGGCTCGGGACGTATGGCTGACGACGCGGTCTTGTTGGCGCACGATGGCCCGCTCAGCACGCTGACGGTCAATCGGCCCGACAGCTTGAACGCGCTCGACGCGGCCACGCTGACGGCGCTCGCCCGCGCCGTGGCCGAGGTCGCGGCGCGTAAGCCGCGTTGCCTCATCGTCACCGGCGCAGGCGACAAAGCGTTCGTTGCAGGGGCCGATATCGCTGCCATGTCGGAG
>JBIOJD010000075.1:0-12631 GCA_044450485.1 Polyangiales bacterium
CATCTCGAACGTCAGCCACGAATTTCGAACCCCGCTCACGCTGATGCTCGGCCCCACCGAAGATGCCCTCGGCTCTCCGGGTCGGTCCCTCGGAGGAGAGCAGCTCGAGATGGTTCATCGCAACACGCTGCGTCTGATGAAGCTCGTCAATACGCTGCTCGATTTCGCGCGCATCGAGTCTGGCCGCATCCATGCGTCCTACGAGCCGAGCGATCTCGCTGTGCTGACCAAAGACCTCGCTGGGGCATTCCGATCGGCCATCGATCGCGCGGGGCTGGCGTTCGAGGTCGACTGCGAAGCCCTGCCCGAGCCGATCTTCGTCGACCACGACATGTGGGAGAAGATCGTGCTGAACCTGCTGTCGAACGCGCTGAAATTCACTTTCGACGGTTCGATCGGCATCGCCCTGCGCTGGCGCGGCGATCACGCCGAGCTCGCGGTGCGCGACACCGGCACGGGGATTCCCGACACCGACCTGCCTCACGTGTTCGAGCGCTTCCACCGCGTCCATGGAGCTGCCGCGCGGACGCACGAAGGCTCGGGGATTGGCCTCGCGCTCTCACACGACCTGGTGCGCCTTCACGGAGGCTCGATCCGAGTCGCGAGCCGGCTCGGCCGGGGCACGACGTTCACGGTCTCGATTCCGCGTGGAGACGACCATCTGCCAAAGGAGCGAGTCGTGGCGGCGGGCACTTCCGTTTCCTCGACCAACGGCGTAGCTCCGTTCGTGCAGGACGCCCTGCGCTGGTCCGTGCCGACGACTGGCGGTGCTGTGGAGGTCGCCGTTGCGCCACCTCCGCCGACCGTGCTCAGCGACGCGCGGGTGTTGGTCGCCGACGACAATGCCGACCTGCGCGACTACATCGTCCAGCTCTTGAGCCCTCACTTCGAGATCGAGACAGCAGTCGACGGCCTGGCTGCGCTGGAGATCGCTCGATTGCGCCGGCCTACCCTCGTGCTGAGCGACGTCATGATGCCGCGGCTCGACGGTTTCGGCTTGCTGCAAGCGCTGCGTGCGGATCCGTCGCTGCGCGACGTGCCGGTGATCCTGCTTTCCGCGCGCGCGGGCGAAGAGTCGACCATCGAAGGCCTCGATGCCGGCGCCGACGACTACCTCGTCAAGCCGTTCGCCGCCCGCGAGCTCGTCGCCCGCGTGCGGACCCATGTCGCGCTCGCGCACCAGCGCGACGTGCTCCAACGCTTCTTCACGCTCTCGCTCGACATGATGTGCATCGCGAACTTGGACGGCTACTTCAAGCGCCTGAGCCCCGCGTTCGACGTTCTCGGTTACAGCCAGGACGAGATGCTGTCCCGCCCATTCGTGGAACTGATCCACCCCGACGACGTTCCTGCCACGCTGCGCGAAGTCGAGAGACTCGCCCAGGGCGCACACACCATCCACTTCGAGAATCGTTATCGCTGCAAGGACGGTTCCTACCGCTGGCTGTCGTGGACGGCAGTGCCCGATCGCGGTGGCGCAATCTTCGCGATTGCGCGTGACGTCACCGAGGCCAAGCTGGACCGCGAAGCACTGGCTCGCGCCAAGCAAGCCGCAGAGGACGCAAACCGCGAGCTCGAATCCTTCAGCTATTCGGTGGCCCACGATCTGCGCGCACCGCTGCGGAGCATCGACGGCTTCAGCCAAGCTCTGCTCGAGGACTGCGGGGAAACGCTGGATGCGAACGGAAAGAAGTACCTCGCCTTCGTGCGCGGCTCCGCCCAACACATGGCCGAGCTGATCGACGACTTGTTGGCGCTTTCGCGCGTGACCCGAAGCGAGATCCAGCGCGAACGTGTAGACCTGAGCGCGCTCGCGCGGGAAGTGTTGCGACGCTTGCGCAGAGGCCAGCCAGATCGGCAGTTGGAGATCGTGATCGACGAAGCACTGAAGGTCGACGGAGACCCGCGTTTGCTGGCGGTCGTGCTCGACAACCTCTTGGGCAACGCTTGGAAGTTCACGAGCAAGCGCTCCGACGCTCGGATCGAGCTCGGCGCGACGTCGGACGCTGGTCGGCCGGTTTACTTCGTGCGCGACAACGGCGCGGGCTTCGACATGGCATTCGCGCACAAGCTCTTCGGGGTGTTCCAACGCTTGCACTCCACCGCCGAATTCGAGGGCACCGGCATCGGGCTCGCGACCGTGCAGCGCGTCATCAAGCGACACGACGGCCGGATCTGGGCCCAAGGCGAGGTCGATGGTGGAGCCACCTTCTTCTTCACCCTCTACGAAGGAGACGTCGCGCGATGAGCACCGATAAGGTCATCTTGCTGGTCGAGGACAATCCGAGAGACGAGGAGCTGACGTTGCGCGCGCTCAAGAAGAGCAACGTCGTCAACCCGATCGTCGTCGCGCGCGACGGTGTCGAAGCGCACGACTACCTGTTCGCGCGCGGCGCCCACGCCGACCGGGAGCCCGCGGCTGTGCCGCAGGTCGTGCTGCTGGACTTGAAGCTGCCGAAGGTGGACGGCCTCGAGGTACTGCGGGCGATTCGCGCGAACGACGCCACGAAGTTACTGCCCGTCGTCGTGCTCACCTCTTCGGTCGAAGAGCAAGATCTCATCCGTAGCTACAGCCTCGGTGCAAACAGCTATGTACGAAAGCCTGTCGATTTCGTGCAGTTCGTCGAGGCGGTGAGGCAACTCGGGCTCTACTGGCTGGTTCTCAACCACGTGGCGCCGCCTGAACCGAAGTAGCGGTCTTGCTCGCAAAACCGCGACCGGGCAAATCTCCCGCACACACTTGTCGCTAGATATCGCACCGCGGAATCGTGGAGCGGATTACACTCGACATAGCTAATTCGGGCCATGACCCGAAGATCTGGAAACGCTGACGTTGCTCGCATCGTCACGCTTGTCACAGGCCGAACGTTTGTTCCCAAACGTCAGGCCATTGTAACATTGCATCCACAGGCGGGAGCACGCTGGCGCGGGGGTCCGCGAGGGGCGCGTGTCCTGCCTGCGCTCGAAGTGGGCTGCGGTCTTCGGGTTCCGTTGCATGGACCTACCCCAAACTGTGACAAGGCCGTTGAAACTGTTGGTGGTCGAGGACAACGAGCTCGACGCAGAGCTCGTGCTCCGAGAGCTGACGCGTGGGGGATTCACCGTATCGTTCGAGCGCGTCGACACGCCTGAGGCGCTGTCCGCTGCCTTGGACCGAGGCGGCTGGGACCTGATCATTTCCGACTACTCGATGCCTCGTTTCAGCGCCCCGGCGGCGCTCGCGCTGGTCAAGCAGAAGGGTGTCGACCTGCCCTTCATCATCGTTTCGGGCACGGTCGGCGAAGAAATCGCGGTCGAGGCGATCCGCGCGGGTGCGCACGACTTCATGACCAAGGGCGCGTTCGCGCGTCTGATCCCCGCGGTCGAACGGGAACTGAGGGACGCCGCGATGCGTGCAGAGCGTGGGAGGATGCAGAACCAGCTCCGCATCGCCGACCGCCTGGCATCGGTGGGGACACTGGCCGCAGGCATCGCTCACGACTTCAACAACATCCTCGGCGCCATCCTGTCGTTCGCAACCTTCGTGCAGGAGAAGCTCGAGGATTCCGATCAGCGTCGCAGCGACATCGACGAAGTGCTGAGCAACACCCAGCGAGGTGTTGCACTCACGCGTCAGCTCTTGACGTTCTGCCAGCAGCAGCCTTCGGCCAAGCGCGCCGTAGACCTCAACGACAGCCTGACTCAGCTCCACAAGCTGCTCGTGCGCACGATTGGCTCGAACATCACGCTCACCGTCGAGCTGCCCGCCAAGAAGGTGGTCGTGCAGATCGATCCTGTGCAGTTCGATCAGATCGTGCTGAACCTCGCGGTCAATGCGCGGGACGCGATGCCCGATGGCGGAAACCTCCACATCAAGCTTTCGTCTCTCGACCGGCCCGGACCAGCTGGACGCGTGAAGCGACTCGGCGTTCTCACGGTGCGGGACACCGGATCCGGCATGAGCGAGAGCGTCAGCCAGCGCATCTTCGAGCCGTTCTTCACCACGAAGCAACCGGGCAAGGGAACTGGGCTCGGCCTCGCCACGTGCTTCGGCATCGTGCAGGATGCCGACGGGGCGATTCGCGTCGACAGCGCCGAGGGCAAGGGCACGACGTTCACGATCGAGCTGCCGCTGTCTGCCGAGCGCGTCGAAGAGGCCACGGTCGATCGAAGCTCGGTGCGCGAAGGACGGGGCGAGCAGATTCTCGTCGTCGAGGACGATCAGGCGTTGAGGCGTAGCGCTGTGCGGGTGCTGCAAGGCGCGGGCTATCGCGTCCACGCTGCGGCCGACGGCGACGAAGGGGTCAGGCGGATCGACGAGCTCGGCTCCGGCTTGGACGTCGTCGTCACCGACGTGGTGATGCCTGGCAGAAGCGGCTACGAGGTCCTCGAGCACTTGTCGCGCGTGAGGCCCGACGCAGTGGCGGTCCTCACGTCGGGTCACTCCGGCGACAACGTGCCGCGCAGCAAACCGCTGGAGCTCCCGATCCTGTGGAAGCCTTGGTCGCCGCGCGCTCTGGTCCGCGCGGTGGGCGAAGCGTTGGCGGTCAAGGACCCCGCGAAATCACAGCGACCAAGCTCGAGCGTGCAGCACGCGCAAGGCGAGCTGGTTCTGGTGGTCGAGGACGATGAAGCAACCCAGAAGGCGCTGACCCGCATGCTTGCAGCAGGCGGTTATTCGACGGCCAGCGCCACCACCTTGAGCGCTGCCAGACAGGCCCTCGAACGCGGCCCCGAGCCCCGCCTGATGCTCTGCGATCTCTCGCTGCCGGACGGCTCGGCCACCGAGCTCCTGGACTTCATCCGAATCAAGTTCCCGGCACTGTGCCCGCGAGTCTTCGTGTTGACTGGAGGTATAGTCGACGCCGCCGGGTGCCGCCTCGTCGACAGCGGCGCATTCCGAATCTTGCACAAGCCGATCGAGCCAAAGCGCCTGCTCGAACATTTGGCGGGCGTTCGATCGAGCTGGCACCCACCAGGACAGGAGCCCGCCAAGACCCGTGGCCACTCGTCGCGCCCGCCACCGCCGATGCGGGAGCGCTCGAAGCCGAGCGGCGGCCGAGTGCTGCTCGTCGACGACGACGAGGTGCTCGCGCAGGTCAGCTCGCGCGTGCTGAGCGAGGCGGGCTTCGACGTCGTGGTTGCGACCACGCTGGCCACTGCGAGGCACGTATTGAGCCAGGGTGACCTCGACGCTCTGGTCTCGGACGTCGGCCTCCCGGACGGCAGCGGGCTCGATTTGCTGCGGCAGCTCCGGGGCGCGAGCTCGGAGCTTCCGGTCGTGATGATGACGGGCGCGCCCTCGGTCGAGTCCGCCGCGATCGCGATCCGCGGACGCGTGAGGGAGTATCTGTCGAAGCCGATTCCCCCGGATGAGCTCGTCCGCGCGGTGCGCTCCGCGATCGAGGGCGGCAAGATCACGCGCTTGCGCAACAAGCTTCTGGCAGCGCGCTGCGGCGGCGACGAATTCGTGCGCGACGTGCCAGGCACCGAACAGTCCTTCGCGCGCGCATTGCAGAAGATCCGGGTGGTGTACCAGCCGATCGTGCGCAGCGTCGACGACTCGGTCTACGGATTCGAAGCGCTGCTGCGGTGCGACGAGCCGACGCTGGCCTCGCCGCTGCGATTGCTCGCGGCTGCCGAGGTGCTGGGCCGCGTAGTCGAGTTGGGACAGGCGGTGCGCGCATCGGTGGCTGCCACGATGATCGAGCACCACGATCGCGTGGAAGCGATCTTCGTCAACCTCCATCCATCCGAGCTCCGAGCGGACGTGCTGGTGCGCTCCGTCGATCCGCTACTTCCTCTGGCGCGCCGCGTGGTCCTGGAGGTGACCGAGCGTGCCTCGATCGAAGGAGGGGCCAAGCTCGACGACGAGCTCTTTCGAATTCGCGAGCTCGGGTACCGCATCGCAGTCGACGATCTCGGAGAGGGCTATGCCGGCCTGACCAGCCTCGTGACCTTGCGGCCCGACATCGCCAAGATCGACATGTCGCTGGTGCGAGACATCGAGCGCTCACCGCTCAAGCAAGACATCGTCGCCGCGCTGGTCGACATGGCGCGCCGGGCCGAGATCATCGTCGTGGCGGAAGGCGTCGAGACCTTGGCCGAGCGCGACGTGCTCGCGCAGCTCGGCTGCGACTTGCTGCAAGGGTATTTCTACGCGAAGCCCGGACCGCCCTTCCCGGTTCCCCGCACAGCTACCAGCGCCTGAGATGCGCGAGCCGGCCGGACCCGTCAGCTCTTCGGGTGCTCCATGAAGAAGCGCACGACTTCTTCGGCCCAGGTGAACGAGCACATGTTCTTGCAGCCGAAGCCCATGAGCTGGCCCGGCAACGTCACATCGAAGTCAGTGCTGCCTGGATAGCAGTGGCCGCCGACCGCAACGCCGAAGAACGTGGCGTCGGTCGAGTACTCGTGGCGAATCAGCTCGAACGGCACCTTGTCGGGATCGAGGAATCGGGTGCGCTCGAAGGTGGCATCGCCCGCGATTTTGTTACCCTTGTCGAGCGAGAGCGTCGGGTACACGTTCGAGCTCAGCCAGGAGAACACGCACTGCGGGTCCATCAGCATGTCCATGCTGCCCTGCATGTACAGAGTCGGGATGTGCTGCTTGGGCACGTCGGTACCGGAGAACTGGCAGCCGATCTCCTCGGTGATCGGCAGCACGGTGCAGTTCCAACCCGCCGCGGCGGGTGCGGCCGACGCGAGCAGGTCCGAGTGACCGCAGATCCAACGCCAGGTCATGAAGCCGCCTTCGGAAAAGCCCATCATGTGAATGCGTTTCTGGTCGACGTGGAACGCGGCGATCACATCCATCAGGATGTGCATGACCCGATCGTCGTCCATCCCCGCGACGAAGATGCGCTCGCCCGCCAGCAAGTCGTTCGGAGACGCGTTGGGCTGGATCACGATGTAGCCGTGCATCGGCCCGAGCACGCGCATGGTCGTGTTCTTGTCCTCCATGTCGGCGCTCATCGATCCGCCGTGCACGTCGACGATCACGCCGCAGGCGACCTTGGTGCACTCCTCGGAGACCGTGACCACGTGCGTCGTGCCGTCGCAAGGGAGCTCGTGCGAGCCAGGGGTCACGTCCGTCACGCATCCACCCGCGACCGGCGGATCGATCGGGGCTCGTGCGATGGCCGCGTCGGAGCTGCCACCACCGTCGGCGATTGCAGCATCGCTCGACCCAGGCGCACCATCGCCGGCGTCACTGGGCGCGGCGTCGGTCGCGCCATCGCGGTCCGAGCTCGCGGCGCCCGCTGCACCGGCAACCGCGGCCGCACCGCCCCCTGAGCCGGAGGTGGTCGAACCGGCTGAGCCGGCGGGCAGCGCACCTGCGCCTTTGGCGGACCTGGGCTTGGCACCGACCTTCGAGGCGTTCTTGGCGGCGCTGCAGGCGGAAAGCGCAACGGCCACCAGCACGCAGCGTCCAAAGGCCGCAAACCACCCACGCAGCCAACCCATGCCACCCATCAATTGGCGAGGCTCGGCCTGGACGTGGCCGGTGTCAAGCCGGCGGCTGCGGCAGCCCGGCGCGGTTGAATTCGATCTGCTGCCACCGCCGACGTATGTTTCGCCCGTGTCGCACGTTGCCTGGCGCCCGGGGATCGGCGATCCGAACCTGGCCGGGTGGGTCATTTTTTTGGCTTATTTCGGCGCTGCGGCCGCCTGTTACCGGGCTTCGCGCGTGAGCACTGCCGCGGCCGGGCAGCTCGGGGGCGCGGCTTCGCTCGGAGCACGAGACGAGCGGAGGCTCGCCGTATTTTGGCTCGCCCTGTGCCTTGCGATGAGCGTGCTCGGCCTGAACAAACAGCTCGACCTGCAGACGCTGATCATCCAAGTCGGTAAACAGCTCGCGCTCGCGCAAGGCTGGTACGACACACGACGGAGCGTTCAAGCTGCAGTGGTCGCGGCGTTGGCGCTCGGCGGAGGGATGCTCGCGGTCACGCTGACGTACGTGATGCGCTCATCGCTGTCGCGCGTCGCGCTGTCTCTCGCGGGTGTCGCGGTCCTCGCAGCGTTCGTGGTGCTGCGTGCAGCTCAGCTCGAGCACATGAGCGCGCCGCACGCGGGGCATCGGCTGCGATCGTTGCTCGAGCTGTGCGGGATCGCGCTCGTGGGGCTCGGCGCGCATCGCGCAGTCAGGGGTCGAGGGGTGCGGCAATGAATCGGCGCAAGCACTGGGAGCGGCTGTGGGTCGCCCTGCTGCTCGCAACCATTTCGAGCCCTGCGCGCGCGGAGGGCTTCGAGCCCTTTTCGTTCGCGCTCGTCGGCGACCCCCAGATCGGCTACGGCCGCGGGGGTGAGTACGAGGACGCGCGCCGATTCGAGCGGATCGGCGCGAGCATCAACGCGCGCAAGGTCCCACTGACCCTGATCGCCGGAGATTTGGTTCAAGACCGCGATCTGTTCCAGCACTGGCTGTTCGGCCTGATGCGAGCCCGCATCGGCGGACGTGTGGCGCTCGTGCCAGGCAACCACGACGTCGTGGACGCCGCCTCGCTGCGAGCCTTCCGCGGGCGACACGGGCACGACTACTACGACTTCGTCGTCCACGACTGCGCCTTCGTCGCCATCGACTCGGAGACCGCGCGCGAGCGAAAGATCTCCTCCGTCGAGCACGACCGACAGTGGGCCTTCCTCGAGACTGCGCTCGCGGCACACCACCGCGCGGGGCGCACGCACATCGTGCTGCTCATGCACCGGCCTCCGTTCGTCGAATCGGAATCGGAGCCTTCGAGCGATCGCAATTGGCCACGCGAGACGCGGGACAAGCTGCTGGCCCTCGCCCGAAGGTACGGCGTGCGTTGGATCCTCGCGGGCCACCTGCACGAGACGAGAAACGCAACCACCACGGACGGCATCCAGGTCGTCGTCTCGGCCGGCAGCGCGCGCAGCTTCGACAGGTCGCCCATCGCGTACCGACTGTTCCACGTGCAGCGCGACCGCATCTCACACGAGCTCGTGGTCGTGGCTCCATTCCCGGGCGAGCCGTTCTCCGTACCGGGTTTACCCGAGTGGACGCCGCGCCTCTTCGACTTCAGCCTGCGACACTGGTTGTTCGTGCTGATGTATGTGCTGGCCGGGGCTCAAGCGCTCATGGCGGCTCGCGTTCTGGCGAAGCGGACCGATCTCGTCTCGCGCGCGTCCGCCTCGCTCTGGCGTGTGGTCGCGGTTGCGTTGTTCGTCCTCGGCGCGAACATGCAGCTCGACCTCGACGAGGCCCTGCGCGAGATCGGCCGCATCGCTGCGAAGCTCGTCGGTCTGTACCGAATACGCCATCTGCTGACCGGAGCCGGCCTCGTCGTGCTCATGGTCACGGGCGCTCTGCTGCTCGGCCGCTTCTACGTGAGGACCGGCCGCGACCGGGCGCTCACCATCGCGCTCGGCATGCTGGCCGTCCCGAGCGCTTGGTTCGTGCTCAGCGCGATCTCCAATCACTACCTGGAGATGGTGTTGAGCGAGATGTGGTGGGACTTGCTGATCACCCTCGCGCTCGCAACCATCGCGCTCTGCGCCCGCGGCGCACGACGCGCAGCTTGATCGTGTTCGCGCCCGGGCTCGGGTAAGATGGCTCGGCCGTGGCAACGAGCCCAAAGCCCGTCGAGCCTGCCTTCCCCTGGTACGACCCGCGCCGGGCCAAGGGCCGGTTCATCGTCGCGACTGCGCTCGGGCTGAGCGTGATGGCGTCGTTCGGCGATGCCTTCGCATGGAACGTGAGCGCGATCGCGGGCTTCGATGCCGCGAGCACCGCGCTGCTCGGGCTGAGCTGGTGGATCATCGCGCCGGCCGATGCGGCCGAGACGCAGAGGCGCGCGAGCTCGGAGGACCCAGGCCGAACCATGGTCTGGCTGCTCGTGTTGCTGTCGTGCGCCATCAGTCTCTTCGCGGCCACCGTCGTGCTCGGCGCGGCGCGCGCGCTCGGCGCCGAGGCACGCGGCGCGGTCGTGGCTCTGTGCTTGTGGGCGGTCGCCTCGGCGTGGTTGCTCACCCACTCGGCGTTCACGTTGCGCTACGCGCGCTTGTTCTATCGCGACGACGACGAGGGCGTCGGTGGCCTCGTGTTTCCAGGCGAGAGGCCGCCGGCGGACTTCGACTTTGCGTACTTCGCGTTCACCATCGGCATGTGCTTCCAGGTCTCGGACGTCACGATCTCGAGCCCCGTGATTCGCCGCACCGTGCTGCTGCACGCGCTGATCTCGTTCGCGTACAACACCACGATCCTCGCGCTGGCCCTGAACCTGGTATTCGGGCTGTTCAATTGAGGTCGTGGTCGCGGTGACGACGCGGCGGCGGCCGATGCGATCGAGCACGCTCTCGCTCGGCTGTTTGCTGGTCGTCCTCTCGTGGCCCGGCGCGGCATCGGCTCAAATGCGGCGCGTGCGGCCGTTGTTCGAGCCGACCGATCTCGAGCTCGAAGATCCGGGCGTGCTCGAGCTCGACCTGCAGCTCGGCGTGATTCAGGGCCGCGGTCCGGCTCGGTTCGTGGTGCCGGATTTCGAGCTGAACGTCGGCCTGTTCGCGAACCTCGAGCTCGACTTGGACGGAGCGTACGCGGTCGAGGGTCCGCGCCGCGGTCCCTTCTCGTTCGACCACGCCGCGCCGGACAGCCTGTGGCCCGCGGCCAAGGTCGGTGTCTACGACGCCAACGACCGCTCTGCGCGCACCGCGTTCGCGGTCGGCTTTCAGCTAGGCCCCAAGCTCCCCGTGGCCGCCGCCTCGCACGGGCTCGGCGTGGAGGGGCTTGCGCTGGTGGGAACTGCGATCGCGCGAACGCACCTGGTCTGGAACGCAGGCGCGTTCGTGGATCCGGCGCCCGATGCGCCTCCGAGTCGCCCCGTGGGCCTCGAGCTCGGCGTGGACGTGGACATCGACCTCGACGCACAGGACCAATTTTCGTTCTCAGGCAGCATCTCCGGCGTGCGCTTTCTCTCGGCGGACCCCGATCAGCTTCTGTTCACGGGTGGGATCACCTGGTCACCGCTCGAAACACTGGATCTCTCGCTGCTCGGGCTGGTCGGCGTGCTGCAAGGTAGCGACCGGTACGGCGTCTTGGTCGGTGTGTCGCCGAAGCTGCGGCTCTTCCGTTGACGGCTGGCACGCTTGCCGCGCGCGACCCGGTGAGTACGTACGGCCCATGCGACGAATCTGGCTGGGCCTGTGGCTGTGCGCCGCGTGTGGGGCGAGCTCGCAGGCGACGTCCGCTTCACCCACGGCGTCCGGTTCTGGCGCGCAGCCCAGTGGGTTGAGTCTCAAAGAGTCCATGCGACACCACTTCGCGGATGCGACCGCGGCGCGCGACGCGGTGATCGCCGGGCGGCTGCAGGACGTGCGCGCACCGCTCACGGCGCTTGCGAGCGCGGAGCGAGAGCCGGAGCTTCCGAACGACTGGCAGCCGTGGCTCGACGACATGCAAGCGGCGGCACGTCGAGGTGCGGCGGCGCGCACGCTCGACGAGGCGGCGGCCTCGGTGGCGGTGCTCGGAACCACCTGTGGCGAGTGCCATCGCACCACGCACGGTGGGCTCCGCGACGCCGCTCGGCCAAGCAGTGGCTACGACCCGAAGAACCGCAAAGGCCTGGAAGAGAAGATGGCGCGCCACAAGTTCTCGGCCGATGCGCTGTGGGTGGGCATGACGTTGCTCGAGCATCAAGCTTGGGCCGACGGCGCAGCCGCACTGATGAACATCGACGTTCCAGGCCTAGTGAACGAGCACGGCACGAAGGAGACCCAGGAGCGACACGCGACCGGCGAGGGTGCGCTAGCAGAGGCGCCGGACCCACGCCTGCCAACCCAAGAAACCGCGGGAAATGCAGCCCCGGGCGCGATCGACCTGGATGCCGCGATGCGCGAGCTGCGCGCGCTCGGCACGCAGGCCGATCAAGCGAAGATTGCGAGCGAGAAGCAGGCCGTGTTCGGCGCGATCATCGCGCGCTGCGGCGATTGCCACGCCCGTGCCGGCGTCAAGCTGCCGTAGGTCAAGCCACGGGGAAATGGCGTCGGGGGTGGACCAGCCTGGGACGGCGCCCGCCTTCGCGGTATCGTGCGGACCATGCGGTCCACGCAACCATCCGCAAGCGGCCTGGCGCTCGCGCTCTTGCTCGCGTCATGCAGCGCAGGCTCGCCGCCGAGCCAAGGCGCGGGCACGGCGGCTGAGGTAAAGACGTCCGCGGGCGGCGCCCAAGGGCAGCGTGCATTGGGCGGCGGCTTCGACGCGGGCGCTCCGCACGCTGACGCTGGTGCGAGCGCAGCCGGAAGCGGCGGGATGCGCGCGAGCGCGACAGGGGCCGCCGGCGCAGCCGGACACGCTTCGGGCGACGTTGGAGGCGGTGGCGGTGGCGCCTCGGGCAGCGGCGCAGGCGGTGGCAGCGGCGATGCGGGCGGCTCGAGCACCCCCGATGCCAGCGCGCCGCAGACCATCGACCACTTGGTCACGTTCTACGGCTGGCCCGACAACAGCCCGCCCGGCGATGGGATCGCGTATCCGAAGCTCCACAAAGGGGCGTCGGGCACGGGGACCTATGCCGACCCGATCACCTTCGCCAGCGACCCGAACGAGTGGCCGGCCGGCACCATCCTCTATCTGCCGTACCTCCAGCGTTACGTGATCATGGAAGACTCGTGCGCGGACTGCATCACGGACTGGAAG
>JBIOJD010000076.1:0-12590 GCA_044450485.1 Polyangiales bacterium
AGGACGTAAGCCGCTCCTGGACGTTTCTAGACGGGAACTGCTCAGGCGCCGAGCGCGGCTTCGATCGCTTGGACTATCGCAGGCGCGGTCGGCGGCGTGGTGGGGCTGAAGCGCGCCACGACTTTCCCGTCGCGACCGATCAGAAACTTGGCGAAGTTCCACTTCACGTCGCCTGGTCCGTCGGGCGTGGTGGGCTGCGCGGTCAGCCACGCGTACAGCGGATGGCGATTGTCGCCATTGACCTCGAGCTTGCTGAACAGCGGAAAGGTGATGTCGTACTTACTCTCGCAAAACTGTTTGATCTCGGCCTCGGTACCGGGCTCTTGACCTGCGAACTGATTGCAGGGGAAGCCGAGAACCTCGAAGCCGCGCGCCTTCATGCCGCGATAGAGATCTTCGAGCGCAGCGTACTGTGGGGTGAGACCGCAACGGGACGCGACGTTCACGAGGAGCAGCACGGTGCCTCGATAGTCCGAGAGCTCTTTGGAGTGTCCATCGATGGTCGGGTGCGAGAATTCGTGCACGGTGGTCATGGCTTTGTGTAGCAGGCAGCCAGGGAAAAATCTGGTCCTTTCCGACCCCTTGGCCCGACGAGCCCCCTGCCGGCGCCCGAATTGCCGGGGCGCGGCTATCCGCGACTTGTGCCGAGGTCGGAAGTGGCTCACTACTCACGGGCAGCGGCCGCATTGGTGCGTCGGCCCACCACCGCAAGAAGGGGGATTTCCATGACCGAACCGGAGAGCTCGTCGAGCAACACTTCTCTCAGACCCGTCGAAACCGATGCGAGCTTGTTCAAGGAGGCCGACTCGCTGCAAAAGGGCAGTGGTCTCAAGCTGATCGGCTTCGTGGTCGGTGCCCTCGCCGTGATCGGGCTCGGCATCGCCGTGGTCGGTAACCTCGACAGTCGACAAGGCTTCGTCGATGCCGGAGCGCGCGTGGCCGCGCTGAACGAGACGGGCTTCGAGGCGTTCTGGAACTGCGCGCTCGTCAACATGAACCAAACGCAACTGAAGTCGAGCGAGGATCTCGAGTTCCAGCTGGAGAAGCGCGCCCAGCATTTCGGCCACCCCTACGTCGCGACTCTCACGCGGTGTGGTGCGAGTCTGGACACGCTCGAGCGCGACCTCACCACGTTGAGCGTTCCAGCGCCCTTGCAACCGCAGTTGCAGGCGCTGGCGAAGGCGGCCGGCGACCTGCGCCACGCGCTACAGGACTACGCAGCCACCGCCAGCCCCGCCGGAGCCCCATACGACCCCAACGCCGGCAAGCCAGCCCTCACCAAGCTCTCCCAAACCTGGCAAGCCTTCAAGCAGAGCAACAGCGCCTTCACAGAGGCGCTGCGCAAGCACATTTAGCTCACTCAGGCGTGAAGACGTTGCAGGGGAAGGAGGCGTGGAGCATCTCTGCGCTGCCGGTGAGGAACGTGGTGCACGAGTCGCCGAGCAGCTCGATCGTGCTCGCGTCGACCAGATGCCAGCCGTTCGGGTTCGGCGCCGCCATGTTGTCGCACATCCAGCCGCCGGCGCCTTGCGCCTGCTGGCAGCACGGCAGCTTCGTGCCGTTGAGGTCCACCGTACCCGTGCACTCGAGACCGACTTTGACCATGCCCTTGAGCACGACGTTGCAGCCGACCGCGCCGCCGAGCAGTGTCGCGAGCGTGGTCACGAGCTCGTCGGGACTGTTCGGGCTGAACGTGTGCGCCATCGGGTTCGTCGGATCGCCGGCCTTGGCGACCGCGTCGAGATCCATCTGCAGCTGCGGGTCCGAGGCCACGCTGATCACCCAGGTGGTGATCCCCGCGGCGGCTCCCCGCATGACCTGCGCCAGCGTGGCTTGACGTTGCGCCGTGCCGTCGCCGCCCATGCCGCCGGTGCAGATGTCGTTGGGTGCGCCGTCGGTTGCGAGGACCACGTAGGTCGGCTGGGGCGCCATCATGTCGGGACCGGTCGCGGGCCGTCCCATGATCAGCTTGTCCATGACAGCCTGCATGGCTTTGTCCGTGGGCGTCGACCCGCCCAGCTCGGTCTGCGGGTACATCATGTCGATCGCCATCGCGTTGTTGAGCGCCGGGTTGACGTCGACGCTCACACCGCACATGCCCATCGCCTTGTTCTGGACGTACATGAACGCGCACGCCGGGTTCTGTCCGGCGCCGCCCATCATCATTCCCATCCCGCCGCCACCACCGCCGAGCTGAAGCGCGAGCGTGAGGTCGATGGTGCCGTCATAGAGCGCGGCGCCGAACGAGACCGTCTTCTGCAAGCGGTAGATGAGGCCCTTCGTCGGGTCGAGCAGCGCCGTGCGCAACGCCTTCCAGCGCGTCGAGTTGCCGAACATCGCGCACATGCTGCCCGAGCCGTCGATCACGAACTCGATGATCGGCATCGCGCGCGACGTGTTCACGAGCGCGCTCGCACACTCCATCACCGTCACGTTCGGGTTGACCGAACCGCCTCCCGCCACGGGCGTGCTCGAATTGCCGAACGCGCCACCGGAAGTCGCAGCGCCGCCCGACGCGCCCGGGGTCCCAGAGGGCCCGAGCACGCCGGAACCGCTGCCGCTCGTCCCGCGGCCGCCACCGTTGTCAGTGCTCCCGCTGCAACCGAGCGTGAGCGCTAGGAATACGATCGAGCCCACGCCGCAACGCGGCGTGAGTGAGCCACCTACCCACATACCACCATCCTCCGTCCCGACTAACCCTTACCCCAGTGGAACCCTACCACGCTCACGCCCGCTCTACTATCGCGGTGCGAAAAGCATCGCCGGGCCGTCTCAGGGCGGTGGTATGTCGCGAAGTGCCGAGCTGTGTGGCGCCGGCTCGACGACCTCGATTCGAGGATTTTCGAGCCTACGCTCGCGTCGGTCCACGGCCAAAAGAAGCCGATCGACCAGATTCACCGAGACAGCCCCGAGCGCGAGCCCGGCGACCACGTCGACCAGCCAATGCACCTCCATATACACGGTGCTGAAGATGATCGCGCTCGCATAGATCGCGAGGCCCCGCCGGAACAGCGCGCTCTTCTCGCGCAGTCCGAGCAACAAGATCGCGAACGCCACCGACGTGTGCATGCTCGGAAAGCAGTTCGCACCGAGGTCGAGCCTGACCTCGTCGTTCCAGCCGCGGCCGAGGAGATCCTGGTGGCCGAGCACGGACCACACCTCGTCGACGCGAATCGCGGTGTAGAACGGGATGATCAGGGGGAACTGCACGAGGTGCGCGGCGAGCGCGTAGCGAGCGGTCTTGCGCGCGTCGAACGCGACCAGCGAGCGTACGACCGGGATCCACACCACCATGTCGAAGCCGGTGATGTAGACCCACCTCATCAGCCGAGAGATCGGCTCGCTGCGGTGGCTCCAGAGAAAGCGCCCGTCGTTGCCCGGCAGCGCCTTCATCAGCGCGTTCGCATTCCACAGATAGTGCTCTGCGTGGTTGAGGCGATACGCGATCGCGAACCACATGTCCGGCAAGTACGCGAC
This sequence comes from Polyangiales bacterium, assembly GCA_044450485.1. Taxonomy (GTDB): domain Bacteria; phylum Myxococcota_A; class Polyangia; order Polyangiales; family JAFGIB01; genus CAVZVA01. The sequence goes on from JBIOJD010000076.1 coordinate 3,478, forward strand.
GGCCATGCTCAGCACGAAGAAGAAAGTCGCTCCGAGCGCGAGGCTGCGGCGGCTCGGTTGCGCCACGCGGTCCGTGCCCGCCGTGGCTACGAACGCGACCAACACGCAGAAGCTCGTGAGGCTCCAGGTGTCGACCCAGGCGATGCGGCCGACCATGAGCGAGACGACGGCGAAGTACGCAGCCACCACCGCCGCGCCGTGCGTTTTCTGCGAATCGACCGGCGTGTGCGCCATCTTCCTACGTGGTTCCGCGCTCGCTTGGCCCTGCCATTCGGGCGCAACCCTCCGACATCAATCGATTAGCATCTCCGGGTCGCCGAGCCGAGCGCGCAAAGGGTGCGACGTAGCCGGCCGGAACTTGGTTCGGGCGGTGTTGCACAAATCTCGAACGAGAGGAAAGTTTGGGCGCCGACCCGCGTCCAAGCCCGCACTCTCTCCCGGACCTCCTTGCCTAGCTCCCGCCCAGCCTCCGTTCCTGCAGCCAGCTCCGCGCCTGACGGCCCTGCTCTACAGGGTGGGGTCGGGGCGGCGCTGCTCGTCGCGCTCGGTTGGCCGTGGCTCGTTCATGCGCTGGCGGTCCTGCTGTCCGCGCTCGGAGCGACCCCGCTGCGCGGCCGGCTGCCCGCGTGCGCGATTCTGATCGCAGCGTTTGGATTCGCGCTCGCGCTGGCCAAGGCAGCGCTGCGCCACGCGAGCCCTTCGAACGCTCACCCTGCGCTCCCGCCATGGCCGCGCGCGCTCGCCCTGGCCCTGTTCCTCGCAGGCGGCGCTGCGTTCGGGGTTGCGCTGCTGATCTCGATCGCGCTGCCGGTCATCGCCTACGACGCGCTCGGCTACCGCTTGCCGCTCATCGCGCAGTGGCTGGATCTCGGGCGTATCGGCTGGGTGCAGAGCGACGACGTGGTGCGCAATGGCTACCCGATGGGCCAAGAAGCGGTCTCCGCGGTGATCGCGGCTGCCAGCTCATCGCTGCGTGCGAGCTGCGCCATGAGCTTCCCGCACGTCGCGAGCGGCGCGCTCGCGGTCTGGCTCACCGCCGAGCATTGCGGCGTGCGCCGCGCGCTCGGGCGAGCCGCGGCAGCTCTCTTCGTGCTTGCGCCGATGACGCTGCTCAATGCGCCGAGCGGCTACGTGGATGCGGCATTTGCGGGTGCGAGCGTCGCGCTGTTCTGCACGGCGGCGCTGCTCGCTCACGAAAGCTCGCCTGACGCGCTGCTCGTCGCGGCGACGGGCATGGCTGCGGCCAATGCGCTGTCGCTCAAGGGCACTGGATTGGTATTCGTCGTGATCGCGTTTGCGGCGGTCGCCGTCGCGCGGTGGTGGAGAACAGCGCGGGCTTGGCTGCGTGTCGCCAGCGCGCTGCCGTGGGCCCTACCGGGCGTGTACTGGGCCCTCCGCAACCTGCTGCACAAGGGCAATCCGCTGTGGCCGGTGTCCGTGCGGGTCGCGGGCCACACGCTGCTGCGCGGTCAGGGCTCGACCGATCAAGTGCTGGACGCCGTACACAACACCCCGCCCGAGTACGTCGCTCTCGGCGCGGGCATGCGCGTGCTGCGGAGCTGGTTGCAGTGGAGCGGCCCGGCAACGACGTTCGACGAGCGCACCGCGGGACTCGGCTTCGCGTGGCCGATGCTGGCGTTGCCCGCGATCGCCTGCTTCTTGCTGCGTCGCGAGCGCGGTTCGCAGCGAGCGCTGCCAGTCGCGTTCGTGCTCGTGGTCAGTGTGCTTTGTCTCGCGATTCAGCCGATGAGCTGGTGGCCGCGGTACACGCTGTGGCTTTGGGGCGCAGGCGCGCTCGCGCTCGCGCTCGAAGCCGAGGACATGGCCCGGGCGGACCGCCGCGGCCCGCTCACGGCCGCCCTGATGATCGCGGCGCTCGTCATTTCGGCCGAAGGCGCGATTGCGCTGACCCATGCCAAAGGCGCCAAAATCGCTGCCTCGAGGCTCGCCGCCGGTGGAATGTCGCACCCGAGCCTCGCCGACGCCCGCGACGCCATCAACGCAATGGCCTGGGTCTCCCCGCAATTCTGGGCGCTCGGCATCGAGCGCGGCGGCGAGGTCTGTCGCGGCTCCTGGAAGCCGCATACCGATAACGCCAATCTCGACGGGGTTTTTGCCCAGATCACGCCGCGTCCGCGGGTGCACGTGATGGACGACGACCATCAGGCCTGGCCCGCGGTGCGCAGCGACTGGCAGCGCGCCGGCTGCCCTGCGCTGCTGCTGCTCCAAGGCAGCCGCGTGCTAAGCTCCGCGAACCGCGATCCGGGCGTGTCGGTGGAGCGCGCCGTTGCCTTCGACCCGCTGTTCGTCGTACGACCGCGGACCACCGCATCCCTCGGCCGTTTCGAGGGCCCGCTGCCATGATCTTCGAAGACCCGTCCCATCGTCGCTGGCGCCGCTCGCTCTTCGTGTTCGCGCTGTTGGTGGTGGCCGCCGCGGGCGCCCTCGGCATCACGGTGACGAGCGTGGTGGTGCCGCCGCACGTGCCGAACCCCTTCTCAGCCCGCTCGCAGGTGCAGGCCGCCATCGTGCGGGCCTCGCTGGCGCACGACCCGCGTCCGGTCTACACGCCCGAGCAGAAGCGCCGCATGCTGCGCGTCCGCGCGCAGGAGAGAAAGCGCCGCGACAAGCTCGTCGGCGACTCCAAGAGCATGGCCATCCCGCTGCCGCAGGGCGCGGTCGTCGCGTTCTCGGTGCAGGACGACGCGGCCTCGGTCGCCTCGCTCGAGCGCCACCTGGCCAACATCGACGTGATCGTCCCCGACTGGTTCGACTTGCCGGGCCCCGGCTGCGACCTCGTCGAGCACATCGACGACAAGACCAAGCGCGTGCTCAAGCAAGCCGACGTGCTCGTGATCCCGCGCATCGCGAACTTGGTGGGCGCCATCTGGCGCGGTGCCGAGACCTCGAAGTTTCTCGCCGACGATGCGGCGCGCGCGTGTCTCGAGAACAAGCTCGTGGCCCGGCTCTCGGCCATCGGCGCGGCCGGCATCAACCTCGATCTCGAAGAGCTGCAACCCGAGGACTCCGAGGCGTTTCTCGAGCTGATCGTCGAGCTGCGCGCGGCGCTGCACGCGCACGCGATGCGGCTCACGGTGGACGTGCCGTTCCATGATCCCGCGTTCGATTTCGAGTACATCGGCAACGTTGCCGACGCCGTGATGGTGATGGCGTACGACCAGCACTTTCCGTCGTCTGCACCGGGCCCGATCGCGTCCCGCACCTGGCTCAAGGAGTCGTACGACGAGGTGCTGCCGAGGCTTCCAGCCGATCGCGTGGTGGTCGTGCTCGGCAGTTACGGTTACGACTGGACACTCGGCGACAAGCCGCCGCCCGCCGACGACATCTCCTTCCGCTCGTCCATGGACCTCGCACGCGCGGCGGACGCACAGCCGGTGTTCGAGGAGCAGCTCGAGAACGGCCACTTCGGCTACCGCGACCACCAGGGCGACACGCACGAGGTCTGGTTCCAAGACGCGCTGGCCGCCTGGAACCAGATGGCGGAGCTGCGCACGCGCGGGGTCTCACGCGTCGGTCTGTGGAGGCTCGGCACCGAGGACGAGACGTTGTGGACGTTCTTCGGCGAGGACAAGCAGCCCGATTCGGCGCAGGTGCTCGCGACCGTTCCACCCGTGAAGTCGGTGGGCGTGTTCGGCGAGGGCGAAGTGTTCACGATCCGCGGCGAGCCGCAGGCCGGCGCGCGTCAGCTCACGCTCGCGAGCAACGGCGAGATTCGCAATGGCACGTACACGCACGTGCCGAGCGGCTACGTGGTCGAGCGCCGCGGCGGGACGGGCAAGCGTGTCGTGCTCACCTTCGACGACGGCCCCGACGAGCGTAACACCGGGCGCCTGCTCGACGTGCTGCGCGACCTCAAGGCACCGGCCACGTTCTTCGTGATCGGCGACCAGGCCATGCGCTCGCCCGACTTGGTCGAGCGCGAAGCCGACGAGGGTCACCTCGTCGCCAATCACTCGTTCACCCACCCGCGCATGGAGACGCTCACCCCGCGCGAGGCTTCGGCCCAGCTCTCCGCGACCCAGCGCTTGATCGAAGGCTTGACCGACCAGCGCACGCCGCTGTTTCGTGCGCCGTACACCGCCGAGATCGACCCGGACAGCCCGAACGATCTCGCCGCGCTCCGCGTCGCGCTGCAGAACGGCTACCTGTTCGTGGGCGCGAACATCGACCCCAATGACTGGCGCGCCAAGACCCCCGACGAGATCGTGCAGGAGACCTTGCGTCAGGTCGCGACCGGTCAAGGGCGGATCATCTTGCTGCACGACGGCGGCGGCGATCGCTCGCGGACCATTGCCGCGGTGCGTAAGCTCGTCCCTGAGCTGCGCCGGCGTGGCTATGAAGTGGTGTCGCTGGACAAGTTGCTCGGGTTGAAACGGAGCGAGCTCTCGATGTCGCTGCCGGCCCGCGATCGCCTGCTCTCCGCGAGCGACGTGTTCATGGCGTACGCGCGTGGCTGGGGCTGGACCGCGATGGCGGTGCTGTTCTTCACCTGCACCGTGCTGTCGATCGTACGCATCCTCTTCCTCGGCGGGCTCACGCTGAAGAACGTGCGGACGAAGTCGCCGCCGCTGCCCGACGGCTTCCGTCCCCTGGTCACGGTGGTGGTGCCGGCCTACAACGAGGCCAAGGTCATCGAGACTACACTGCGCTCGCTGCTTTCCAGCAAGTACGAGAATATCGAGATCTTGGTGGTGGACGACGGCTCGACCGATACCACCGCCGACGTGGTCACCGCGTTCGCGGTTGGAAATCCGAAGATCCGGCTGATCCGCCAGACGAACAGCGGCAAGTCCGCGGCGGCAAACCGCGCGCTGCAAGAGGCGCGCGGCGAGATCGCAATTGCTGTCGACGCCGACACCATCATCTCACCCGACTCGATCCCGAAGATGGTCGCGCACTTCGCGTCACCCGAGGTCACCGCGGTGTGCGGCAACGTCGAGGTCGGTAACGTCAACGGCTTGTTCACGGCGTTTCAGGCGATCGAGTACGTCACCAGCCAGAACTTCGACCGGCGCGCGTTCTCGGCGCTCAACTGCATCTCGGTCGTGCCCGGCGCGCTCGGCGCGTGGCGACGCGAAGCGGTGCTCGCAGCCGGAGGCTACAGCAACGAGACGCTGACCGAGGACGCGGACCTCACCCTTACCATCCTGCGTCGCGGTGGACGCGTCGTGTACGAGCCCGAGGCCTACGGCCGCACCGAAGCGCCCGAATCGCTGAGCGCACTGCTGCGCCAGCGCTTCCGCTGGACCTACGGCACCTATCAATGCCTCTGGAAGCACAAGGCCGCTTTCTTCAAGGGCACGCTCGGCTGGATCGGCCTGCCCAACATGGTCGTGTTCCAGGTGATCTTCCCGCTGCTCAGCCCGATCGGCGACATCATGATGGTGCTGTCGGTGTTCCGCGGCGACTGGCGCGCGTTCCTCGCGGGCTACCTCGCGTTCCTGGCCATGGACATCTGCGGCTCGCTGCTCGCGTTCACGCTCGACCACAAGCCGATGCGCTGGCTGTCGCTCCTGCTCGTGCAGCGGTTCTCGTACCGCCAGATCATGTACTACGTCTGCTTCAAGGCGATGATCGCTGCCGTACGCGGCGCACGCCACGGCTGGCGCAAGCTCGACCGCACGGGCGCGCTCACGAAGCAAGGCGAGCGCCAGGTGTTGCCGGCCGGGCCGCAGTAGGCAAAGGGCCACGATGAAGCGCCAATCCATGCTCAGCGGTTGGGGCCGGACGCTTGTCCCGGGACGCGAGCTGCGTGACGAACAGCTCGAGCGCGTGACGCGTGATGCTGCACTGACGCGAGGCCTGGGTCGGTCGTACGGTGATTCGTCGTTGCCAGCATCCGGTACGCTCGAAGTTGCGGGCAGCGCGCTCGCCGATCGCATCTTGTCGTTCGACGATGCGACCGGCGTGCTGCGCGCGGAGGCGGGCCTGTGCTTGGCCGAGCTCAACCGCCTGTTCTTGAAGCGCGGCTTCTTCACGCCCGTGAGCCCTGGCACGAAATTCGTGACGCTCGGCGGCATGGTCGCCTCGGACGTTCACGGTAAGAATCATCACCGCGATGGAAGCATCGGCCGCCACGTGCGTGCGCTGCGCTTGCGTGTCGCCGACGGCCGCATCCTCGAGTGCTCGCGCGAGCACGAGCCCGAGCTGTTCCTGGCAACGCTCGGCGGCGTCGGTCTGACTGGACACATTCTGGAAGTCGAGCTGCGCATGGCGCGCGTCCCGTCGCCATGGATCAAGCAAGAGAGCTTTCGCATTCCGGACCTCGACAGCTTCTTGCGCATGCTCAAGGAGCAGGGTCGTAAGTGGCCCTTCACCGTCGGCTGGATCGATGTGCTCGCGCGTGGTGACAGCCTGGGGCGCGGCCTGCTCTATTGCGGTCGCTGGGCCGAACGCGAAGAAGCGCCGCCACAGCCGCCGCCACCACGCCGACCGATCACGATGCCGTTCGCGCTGCCGTCCGGCGTGCTCAATCGCTTCACGATCGCGACCTTCAACACGTTGCTCTATCACCGGCACGTGCCGCGTCATAGGCACGCGGTGGTCGATCCGGACCTGTTCTTCTATCCGCTCGATCGCATCCTGCGCTGGAACCTGTTGTACGGGCAGAGAGGCGTGGCCCAGCATCAGTCGGTGATCCCCGACGAGACAGCCGTCTCGGGCATCCGCGCGATGATCGAAGAGCTGCGCAACCTGTCTGCCGCCTCGTTTCTGACCGTCATCAAAGATTGCGGCTCAGAGGGCGAGGGCCTGCTTTCATTCCCACGGCCCGGCATGTCGCTGGCGCTCGACATCCCCATCACCGAGAACACGCAAGAAGTGATCGATCGCCTGAACGAGCGCGTGATCGCGTGCGGTGGCCGCATCTATCTGACCAAGGACGGCTTCACGCGTCCAGAGCATTTTCACGCGATGGACCCGCGCGTGCCGGAGTTTCTGGCGGTGTGTCGCAAGTGGGATCCGGCGGGCAAGATCCGCAGCGCGCAGAGCGAACGTCTGTTCGGAGACGCGCATCGATGAAAGTCGTCGTGCTCGGTGCCACCAAGGGCATCGGCCGTGCGGTGGCGCGCGCGTTGGCTGAGCGTGGGGATGCGCTGTTCCTGCTGGGGCGTGATCCGACCGAGCTCGAGAAGAGCGCGCGCGATCTCACACAACGCGGTGGCGGCAAGCTGTCGGTGGCGCATGCTGTTTGCGACCTCGAGCTGCCGTCGGGCTTCGATGCAGCGCTCGCCGCAGCGGATGCGGCGCTCGAGGGCTTCGACACGGTCGTGGTGACCGCGGCGCTGTTTGCGACACAGGATCAGCTCGAGACCGACGCGGAGCTCGCACGGCGCCTGCTCACGGCGAACTTCGCCAACACCGTGATCTTCTGCGAACGAGCCCGCGCGCGCCTGCTCGCACGTGGCGGAGGCACGTTGTGTGTGGTGAGCTCGGTCGCGGGCGAGCGTGGTCGCAAGCCGATCGTGTTGTACGGCGCGAGCAAAGCGGGGCTCAGCGCGTACCTCGAGGGCCTCGACCACAAGTTTCATGCGCAGGGACTGCGCGTGGTCTGCGTGAAGCCCGGCTTCGTCAAGACAGCCATGACCGCGGGGCTGTCGCCACCGCCGTTCGCCGGCGAGCCGGATCGCGTGGCGCGCGACATCGTGCGCGCAATCGACCGCGGCACGCCCGTCGTGTACACGCCGCGGATCTGGGCCTTGATCATGCTGGTGATTCGATGCTTGCCACGCTTCGTGATGCGCCGCATCGGGTTCTAGCTACCCGTCGCGGTCGTGCTCCGCAGAGGCGCCATCCGCTTCGGCCGAGGTGGACATCGGAAAGAACTCGCCTTTGGGGCCGAGCTCGTGCCCGGCGGATATGGGCGTGCCCAGCTCATCGATGCGAAACACGTCGCTCGGTAGCCGCAGCGACTCCCGCAGCCGCTCCATGGTTGCCGGTACGAAGGGGTGCAGCATGATCATCAGGTTCTTGAGCACGTAGAAGCAGCTGTAAAGTGCATCACGGCGCCCGGCTTCGGGATGCCGGTCGTCGTGCGGCTTGTACTGCGTGAACAGGGAATTGATCGAGCGCGCATAGTTCTCGATCTCGAACAACAGGTTCGGATAGTCCGCACGCTGCATCGAGCGCAGATAGCGCTGCACGATGCGCAGCGTGTCGGCCTCGATCTTCGGTAGCAGAGCGCCCTGTGGCACTCGCCCCCCGAACTTCGAGTGCGCCGCGGAGATCGGGCGCTCGAACGCCGCGTTCATCGGACCCGCGAGGAACCGGTTGCGCTGGTCGAGCTTGACGAAATCGAAGTCGGCAGATTTCTCCGAAAGGCCGAACAGCGCGAGGTAATAGCGGATCTGGTCGGTCGAATAGCCCTTCTCGTCGAGCAGCTGATCGCCGGTGAAGAAGTTGCCGCGGCTCTTGCTCATTTTCTCGCCGCCTACCAGCAAATGACAGTTGCCGATCACGTCGGTGAGCTGCAGTTCTCCGGGCTTGGGCAGGCGGTGCGGGTCCTCTTGCGTTCCGAGCCAGAGCGCGCCCTGCATCAGCACGTAGAAGAAGACGTTGTCCTGGCCGAGAAATTGGACCACACGGGCCTCGGGGTCACGCCAGAACTCGGCGTACCTCGCCGGGTCGATGCCCTTGTGCGTGAGCGCCACCTGCGAGAACGCGATCGGCGCGATCAACGAGTCGGGCCAAACATACAGCGTCTTGCCTGCCAGCTCCGGGTCGAAGGTGATCGGAATGCCCCATGCGATGTCGCGCGTGATCGGCCGGTGCGCCCACTCGTCGGCCAGCTCGGTCTCGATGCCGTGGCTCCGCAACCCCTCCCTGGCTGTCTCGAGCTCGGCCTTGGTGCCGAACTGGAGCAACACCTTCTTGCCCGCGGTGTACTTCAGCTTGTGCTTGGGCAGCGCGGCCTTCAGCTCCTTGTAAGCGCTCTCGTGTGCGCTCTCGAAGCGCAGCGACGGCCTGACCTTGTCGAGCACCTCCGCCAACACGGGAGCGCGCCAGGTCTTGGCCTTGCTTTCGATCCAGGTACGCAGTGTCTCCGAAACGCTCCACATGTCGAGCCACAGATGCACCGTGTCGCGCATCACCGG